>NZ_JBOBDM010000037.1:0-60092 GCF_050586605.1 Pseudomonas sp. ES1
GCCCACAAAAAAGGCCTCTTTCGAGGCCTTCTTCATGTCATCCGATCAACGCTTCAAGCCGTAGCTCTCATCCAGCATGCCCGGCGAGTTAGGTGCCTTGGGCGCATAGTCGCGCGGTACTTCGGCGGTGTCTTTCGGTGGCGTGAGGCGATCACGCGGTGCTTGCGCCGCTTCCGAATGCAGGGCGGCCAGCAGGCGCTGACGGGTCAGCTCGTCGAGGGCCAGGCGGTTGGCGCCGTCGGCCAGGTGGTCCTGCACGTCCTGGTAACTTTGCGTGAGCTTCTGCACCAGCGAGGCGGTGCTGTTGAAGTGGGTGACCACTTCGTTCTGATAGGTGTCGAAACGCTGCTGGATGTCATCCAGTTGGCGTTGTGTATTGCTGGGCGCCGCATTGGGCAGCAGGCGGGCCAGCGCGAAACCTGCAACGACACCGATGACCAGGGCCAGGGTCGGCAGCAACCAAACAAGGAGCGAGTGTTCCACGAGTCCTTCCTCTATAAACGGCTTTGCTTTACGTTAACGGCTCAGACCTGCGCTGTATACCGCGAGCTATCGCAAATCAGAACAGAATTCCTTTGCTAGACGAGTCGACCCACCCCGAGGTCACGGAGTAGTACCTTGCTTATCCGCGAAACCCCCTTGTTCATCGATGGCCCGTGCGGCCAGTTGGAAGCCTTGTACCTGGACGTGGCCGATGCCCGTGGCGCGGTGCTGATCTGCCACCCCAACCCGGTCCAGGGCGGCACCATGCTCAACAAGGTGGTCTCGACTCTGCAACGTACTGCCCGGGACGCCGGCTACGTCACCCTGCGCTTCAACTACCGCGGCGTCGGCCAGAGCGCCGGCAGCCATGACATGGGTGCCGGTGAAGTGGCCGACGCCCAGGCTGCCGCGGCCTGGCTACGTGAGCGGCACCCGCATCTGCCGTTGGTGCTGATGGGCTTCTCCTTCGGTGGCTTCGTCGCCGCCAGCCTGGCTGGGCGCCTGGAAGCCGACGGCATCGCGTTGCAGCACCTGTTCATGATCGCCCCGGCGGTGATGCGCCTGAGCGAGCAGTTCCCGATGCCTGAGCGGGTCACATTGACGGTCGTGCAGCCGGACACCGACGAAGTGGTCGAGCCGCAGTTGGTCTACGATTGGTCCGCCGCCCTGTCGCGCACCCATGAGCTGCTGAAAGTGGCAGAATGCGGACACTTCTTCCATGGCAAGCTGACCGATCTGAAGGATCTGCTGCTGCCGCGCCTTTCGAACTGAGCAAGCCTGAACAAGCGAACACCCATGACTACGCGCATCCTCACCGGTATCACCACCACCGGCACCCCGCACCTGGGCAACTACGCCGGCGCCATCCGCCCGGCGATCCTCGCCAGCCAGCAGCCCGGTGCCGACTCGTTCTATTTCCTGGCCGACTACCACGCCCTGATCAAGTGCGACGACCCGCTGCGCATCCAGCGTTCGCGCCTGGAGATCGCCGCCACCTGGCTGGCCGGCGGCCTGGACCCGGACAAGGTGACCTTCTACCGTCAGTCCGACATCCCCGAGATCCCCGAACTGACCTGGCTGTTGACCTGCGTTGCCGCCAAGGGCCTGCTCAACCGCGCCCACGCCTACAAGGCGTCGGTGGACAAGAACGTCGAAAACGGTGAAGACCCGGACGCCGGCGTGACCATGGGCCTGTTCAGTTATCCGGTGCTGATGGCTGCCGACATCCTGATGTTCAACGCGCACAAGGTGCCGGTCGGCCGCGACCAGATCCAGCACGTGGAGATGGCCCGCGACATCGGCCAGCGCTTCAACCACCTGTTCGGCCAGGGCAAGGACTTCTTCGCCTTGCCGGAGGCGGTGATCGAGGAAAGCGTGGCTACCTTGCCCGGCCTGGACGGGCGCAAGATGTCCAAGAGCTACGACAACACCATCCCGCTGTTCACCAGCGCCAAGGACATGAAGGACGCGATCTCGCGCATCGTCACCGACTCGCGCGCCCCGGGCGAGGCCAAGGACCCGGACAATTCGCACCTGTTCACCCTGTTCCAGGCCTTCTCGACGCCGGCGCAATGCGCCGAGTTCCGTGAAGAACTGCTGCAGGGCTTGGGCTGGGGCGAGGCCAAGCAGCGCCTGTTCCAGCTGCTTGACGGGCAACTGGCCGAGAAGCGTGATCACTATCACCAGTTGATCTCGCGCCCCTCGGACCTGGAAGACATCCTGCTGGCCGGTGCCGCCAAGGCGCGCAAGAGCGCCACGCCGTTCCTCGAGCAGCTGCGCGAGGCGGTGGGCTTGCGCTCGTTCCGCACCAGCGTGCAGGCCAACACTGAAGTCAAGAAAAAGGCCGCCAAGAGCGCGCGTTTCGTCAGCTTCCGCGACGAAGACGGCAGCTTCCGCTTCCGCCTGCTGGCCGCCGACGGCGAGCAACTGCTGCTGTCGCGCCGCTTTGCCGATGGCAAGAGCGCAGGTGCGGTGAGCAAGCAGCTGCAGCAAGGTGGCGAGGCCGATGTTCGGGTCGAGGGCTTGAGCTTCAGCTTGTGGCTGGAAGGCGAGCAAGTGGCCGAGGGGCCGCAGTTCGACAGCGCCGAGGGCCGTGACGCTGCGGTCCAGAGCCTTCGCGAAGCGCTGCAACCCGCCCTGTAGGAGCGGTCTTGCGCCGCGATGGGCTGCGTAAGCAGCCCCGGCGATTTTGCATGATGCCGAGATACTGGGGCTGCTGTGCAGCCCTTTCGCGGCACAAGGCCGCTCCTACAAGTCTGCGGCCAATGAGTCAAATGGCCGCATGTATCATTGCCATTAAGCGGGCCGGTCGCTACAGTGACGGCCCGTTTTTTGTTGCCTCGCTAACGAATTATGACTCCCTTAGAACGCTATCAAGCCGATCTGAAACGCCCCGACTTCTTCCATGACGCGGCGCAGGAAACTGCGGTGCGCCACCTGCAGCGTCTGTACGACGATCTGGTACACGCGCAGAACAACAAGCCGGGCGTGTTCGGCAAGCTGTTCGGCAAGAAGGAGCAGACCCCGGTCAAGGGCCTGTACTTCTGGGGTGGGGTAGGGCGAGGCAAGACTTACCTGGTCGACACCTTCTACGAGGCGCTGCCGTTCAAGCAGAAGATGCGCACGCACTTCCACCGCTTCATGAAGCGTGTGCACGAAGAGATGCGCACCCTCAAGGGCGAGAAGAACCCGCTGACCATCATCGCCAAGCGCTTCAGCGATGAGGCCCGGGTCATCTGCTTCGACGAATTCTTCGTCTCCGACATCACCGATGCGATGATCCTCGGCACCCTGATGGAAGAGCTGTTCAAGAACGGCGTGTCGCTGGTGGCCACCTCCAACATCGTGCCGGACGGCCTGTACAAGGACGGCTTGCAGCGTGCGCGCTTCCTGCCGGCCATCGCCATGATCAAGCAGTACACCGATGTGGTGAACGTCGACAGTGGCGTGGACTATCGTCTGCGCCACCTGGAGCAGGCAGAGCTGTTCCACTTCCCGCTCAACGATGCTGCCCACCAGAGCCTGCGCGCAAGCTTCAAGGCCTTGACGCCGGAGTGCACCCAGGCGGTCGAGAACGACGTGCTGATGATCGAGAACCGCCCGATCACTGCCCTGCGTACCTGCGACGACGTGGCCTGGTTCGATTTCCGCGCCCTGTGCGACGGCCCGCGCAGCCAGAACGACTACATCGAGCTGGGCAAGATCTTCCATGCCGTGCTGCTGAGCAACGTCGAGCAGATGGGGGTGGCGACCGATGACATCGCCCGGCGCTTCATCAACATGGTCGACGAGTTCTACGACCGTAACGTGAAGCTGATCATCTCGGCTGAGGTGGAGCTCAAGGACCTGTATACCGGCGGGCGCCTGAGCTTCGAGTTCCAGCGCACCCTGAGCCGCCTGCTGGAGATGCAGTCCCACGAGTTCCTGGCGCGGGCGCACAAGCCCTGAAGGCAGCGGCAAGCTTCAAGCTGCAAGCCACAAGAAAAAGCCAGAGCAGATCGCGTACTGCTCTGGCTTTTTTGCTTTTTCTTGCAGCTTGCAGCTTGAAACTTGCCGCTGCAGGAGGCCTTCAGGCCTCCTGCATGAACTGCTGGCGATACTGGTTCGGCGAGAGTTCGGTGTGCTGGCGGAACAACCGCGCGAAGAAGCTTGCGTCGTCGTACCCCACTTCATAGCTGATGGTCTTGATGCTCTTGCGCGAGCTCGACAGCAAGCCCTTGGCCGTCTCGATGCGCAGGCGCTGCAGGTAGTGCAGCGGCTTGTCACCGGTGGCGCTCTGGAAGCGGCGCATGAAGTTGCGGATGCTCATGCCGTGGTTGCGGGCCACGTCCTCGAAGCGGAACTTGTCGGCGAAGTGCTCTTCGAGCCAGTGCTGGATCTGCAGGATGATCAGGTCCTGGTGCAGTTTCTGCCCACCGAAGCCCATGCGCCCGGGCGTGTAGCTGCGCTGCACTTCGTAGAGGATGTCGCGGGCCACTGCACGGGCCACGTTGGCGCCGCAGAAACGCTCGATCAGGTAGATATACAGGTCGCAGGCCGAGGTGGTGCCACCGGCGCAGTACAGGTTGTCGGCGTCGGTCAGGTGCTTGTCCTGATTCAGCCGCACCTTGGGGAAGCGCTCCTCGAAGCTGCCGAAGAACCGCCAGTAGGTGGTCGCCTCCTTGCCGTCCAGCAGCCCGGACTCGGCCAGCCAGAACACGCCGCTGGCCTCGGCACACAGCACTGCGCCGCGGGCGTGCTGCGCGCGTAGCCAGGGCAAGACCTGAGGGTAGCGTTGCAGCAGGTTGTCGAAATCGTCCCAGAAGGCCGGGAGGATGATCACATCGGCATCGTTCAGGCCGCTGTCGACCGGCAATTGCACGTTGCTGAAACTGTCCACGGGCAGGCCGTCCGGGCTCACCAGGGCGATCTCGAACATCGGCTGCAGGCCGAGGCCCAGTTGCTTGCTGTAGCGCAGGCTGGCCAGGTGGAAGAAGTCCTTGGCCTGCATCAGTGTCGAAGCGAACACTTTATCAATGGCCAGGATGCTGACGCGCCGCAGCGACGCGGGGGGTTGGGTAAACATCATTGTCATTGTTCTTATAGGGTAGAGTGGTCAATCACCGGCTGGATCGTCTTATGTTTTGGGGCGAGCTGCAAGCTTCAAGCTGCAAGCCACAAGAAAAAGCCAATCAATACGCGATCTGCGCTTTTTCTTGTGGCTTGCAGCTTGAAGCTTGCAGCTGCTTTCACGGCGCTGGATTCGGCTGCTCCTGGTGGATTGCCTCGATCGCCGCCAGCAGTTCATCACTTAGGTTCAGGCCCTGGCTATCGATGTTGCTCTGCAACTGCTCGAGGGTGGTCGCACCGATGATATTGCTGGTCACGAAGGGTTGCCGGGTGACGAATGCCAGGGCCATCTGCGCCGGGTCCAGGCCGTGGTCACGGGCCAGCTGCACATAGCGGCTGCAGGCCGCCACGGTCTGCGGATTGGAGTAACGGGCGAAGCGGCTGAACAGGCTCAGGCGGGCGTTTTCCGGGCGGGCGCCGTTTTCGTACTTGCCCGAGAGCATGCCGAAGGCCAGCGGCGAGTAGGCCAGCAGACCGCACTGCTCGCGGATCGCCACTTCCGCCAGGCCCACTTCGAAGCTGCGGTTGAGCAGGTTGTAGGGGTTCTGGATCGACACCGCCCGCGGCCAGCCACGGGCCTCGGCCAGTTGCAGGAACTTCATGGTGCCCCACGGGGTTTCGTTGGACAGGCCGATATGGCGGATCTTGCCGGCGCTCACCTGCTCGTCGAGCACTTCGAGGGTTTCTTCGAGGGGCGTGAACATGTCGTTGGGCAGGTGCTGGTAGCCCAGCTTGCCGAAGAAGTTGGTGCTGCGTTCGGGCCAGTGCAACTGGTACAGGTCGATGCGGTCGGTTTGCAGGCGCGCAAGGCTTGCATCGAGTGCGGCAACGATGTGCTGGCGGTTGTGCTTGAGCTGGCCGTCGCGGATGTGGCTGATGCCATTGCCGGGGCCGGCGACCTTGCTGGCCAGCAGCCAGTCGTCGCGGTCGCCATGCTTGGCGAACCAGTTGCCGATGATGCGTTCGGTGGCGGCATAGGTTTCCGGGCGCGGCGGCACCGGGTACATCTCGGCGGTGTCGATGAAGTTGATGCCGGCGGCCTTGGCCAGCTTGATCTGGGCGAAGGCGTCATCCTGGGTGTTCTGCTCGCCCCAGGTCATGGTGCCCAGGCAAAGGGCGCTGACGTTGAGGTCGGTACGACCGAGCTTGCGGTATTCCATCGAAAGGACGCTCCAGGCAAAGAAGCCCATAAAAGCAGGTTGAAATTTTTCGCGCAATCTGGATAATTCTGCAGCTCTTCGCGTGGCGGAAGTGATGCACCACCACGAATGAAGAACCTTTGTCGAACATTGGCGTGCCCGACCCGAGCCCCCAAAAGCGTCAGCGTTCGGCTGCGCGTTTGCCCTTGGCAAGCCGTGCACTATCCAGTAAGATTCGCCGTCTATTTTTCGCTGGGCGGCCTCTGAGGCTTTAGAGAATGAAAACTTTTACTGCTAAACCGGAAACAGTAAAGCGCGAGTGGTTCGTAGTCGACGCCGCTGGTCAGACCCTGGGTCGTCTGGCTACCGAAATCGCTAGCCGCCTGCGTGGCAAGCACAAGCCAGAATACACCCCTCACGTTGACACCGGCGACTACATCGTCGTCATCAACGCCGAGCAGATTCGTGTGACTGGTGCCAAGTCTTCCGACAAGATGTACTACTCCCACTCCGGCTTCCCGGGCGGTATCAAGGAAATCAACTTCGAGAAGTTGATCGCCAAGGCCCCTGAGCGTGTTATCGAAACCGCGGTCAAAGGCATGCTGCCGAAGAACCCGCTGGGTCGCGACATGTACCGCAAGCTGAAAGTGTACGCGGGTGCTGCTCACCCTCACACTGCTCAGCAGCCTCAAGAACTGAAGATCTAACGGGATAGTTCATTATGTCGGCGACTCAAAACTACGGCACTGGCCGTCGCAAGACCGCAACCGCTCGCGTTTTCCTGCGTCCTGGTACCGGTAACATCTCCATCAACAACCGTTCTCTGGACGTGTTCTTCGGCCGCGAAACCGCTCGCATGGTTGTTCGCCAGCCGCTGGAACTGACCGAGACCGTTGAGAAGTTCGACATCTACGTCACCGTTTCCGGTGGTGGTGTCAGCGGTCAGGCCGGTGCGATCCGCCACGGTATCACCCGCGCCCTGATGGAATACGACGAAACCCTGCGTGGCGCTCTGCGTCGTGCTGGCTACGTCACCCGCGACGCTCGTGAAGTCGAGCGTAAGAAAGTGGGTCTGCGTAAAGCGCGTAAGCGTCCTCAGTACTCCAAGCGTTAATTTCGCTTCGGCAGTCGAAGAAGCCCGGTTCCTTTGGAACCGGGCTTTTTTTATGGCTTGAACTAACCTGTCAGCAGTCGGTGGGCACTTGTCGTATAGACGCAGATCAAGCAAAGCGAGGGTTGTAGCCCGACGAGCGGGTAATCACCTTGTCAGTGTGTGGATTTGTTTCTTACCATGGCGGGCAATTTTTAGTGCCACAGACGTACCTAAGTAGATGCCTGTTCAAACAGGCCAAGCAAGCTGATGGGAGAGGACTGAATGAGCAATGACGGCGTCAACGCAGGCCGGCGCCGCTTCCTCGTAGCCGCGACATCCGTGGTCGGGGCAGCGGGGGCAGTGGGGGCAGCGGTACCGTTCGTGGGGTCATGGTTTCCCAGTGCCAAGGCGAAAGCCGCAGGGGCACCGGTGAAGGTCAATATCGCCAAGGTCGAGCCAGGCCAGCAAATGGTGGCTGAATGGCGTGGTCAGCCGGTCTTCATCGTGCGCCGAACGGATGAAATCCTCGGCAACCTGAAAAAGCTCACCGCCGAGCTCTCCGATCCTGAATCCAAGGCGTCGGTGCAGCCCACCTACGTCGATCCGCAGAATCGCTCGATCAAGCCCGAAATCCTCATTCTGGTTGGCTTGTGCACCCACCTGGGGTGCTCGCCGACGTTCCGTCCCGAAGTCGCTCCGGCCGACCTTGGGCCGAAGTGGGTCGGTGGCTATTTCTGCCCTTGCCACGGTTCGCACTACGACCTGGCGGGTCGTGTCTACAAGTCCCAGCCAGCGCCTCTGAACCTGCCAGTGCCACCGCACTCGTACGAGTCTGACGACCTTGTCGTCATTGGCATCGATCAGGAGAAAGCATGATGAGCAAGTTCATGGAGTGGATCGATGCGCGCTTCCCCGCCACGAAGATGTGGGAAGACCATCTGAGCAAGTATTACGCGCCCAAGAACTTCAACTTCCTGTACTTCTTCGGCTCGCTGGCGCTGCTGGTGCTGGTCAACCAGATCGTTACCGGCGTATGGCTGACCATGAGTTTCACGCCCTCGGCGGAAGAGGCCTTCGCCTCGGTCGAGTACATCATGCGTGACGTCGAGTACGGCTGGATCCTGCGCTACCTGCACTCCACCGGCGCCTCGGCGTTCTTCATCGTGGTCTACCTGCACATGTTCCGCGGCCTGCTCTACGGCTCCTACCAGAAGCCGCGCGAGCTGGTCTGGCTGTTCGGCATGCTGATCTACCTGGCGCTGATGGCCGAGGCCTTCATGGGCTACCTGCTGCCATGGGGCCAGATGTCGTACTGGGGTGCCCAGGTGATCATTTCGCTGTTTGGCGCGATCCCGGTGATCGGTGGTGACCTCACCCAGTGGATCCGTGGTGACTACCTGATCTCGGGTATCACCCTGAACCGCTTCTTCGCCTTGCACGTGGTGGCTTTGCCGATCGTGATTCTCGGCCTGGTCGTGCTGCACATCCTGGCGCTGCACGAAGTGGGGTCGAACAACCCTGATGGTGTGGACATCAAGAAGAAAAAGGACGAGAACGGTATCCCGCTGGACGGCATTCCATTCCACCCGTACTACACCGTCAAGGATATCGTCGGCGTGGTGGTGTTCCTCTTCGTGTTCTGCGCTGTGGTGTTCTTCTTCCCGGAAATGGGTGGTTACTTCCTGGAAAAACCGAACTTCGAGCAGGCAAACGCGTTCAAGACCCCTGAGCATATCGCCCCGGTGTGGTACTTCACGCCGTTCTACGCGATCTTGCGTGCGGTACCCGACAAGCTGTTCGGGGTGATCGCCATGGGTGCCGCGATCGCTGTGCTGTTCGTGTTGCCCTGGCTTGACCGCAGCCCGGTGCGCTCCATGCGCTACAAAGGTTGGCTGAGCAAGGTCTGGCTGCTGGTGTTCTGCGTGGCCTTCGTCATCCTCGGTGTGCTGGGCGTACTGGCACCGACCCCGGGGCGTACCTTGCTGTCGCAGGTGTGTACGGTGCTGTATTTCGCCTACTTCCTGCTGATGCCGTTCTACACAAGGCTCGAGAAGACCAAACCGGTTCCGGAAAGGGTGACTGGCTGATGAAAAAGTTGATTGCAGTATGTTTGCTGGCACTGATGCCTGGCCTTTCGTTTGCCGCCGAGCACAGCCTGGAACTGGACAAGGTCGATGTCGACCTCACTGACAAAGCCGCCCTGCAGGACGGTGCGCGGACCTTCGCCAACTATTGCATGGGCTGCCACAGCGCCAAGTTCCAGCGTTATGAGCGGGTGGCCGACGACCTGGGGATTCCGCACGAGCTGATGCTCGAGAACCTGGTGTTCACCGGTGCCAAGATCGGTGACCACATGAAGATCGGCATGCAGCCAAACGATGCCAAGACCTGGTTCGGCGCGGCGCCTCCCGACCTCACCCTGGTGGCCCGGGTACGTGGCAATGACTGGCTGTACACCTACCTGCGCAGCTTCTACGAGGACCCAGCGCGGCCTTACCGGGTGAACAACAAGGTCTTCCCCAATGTGGGGATGCCCAACGTGCTGGTTGGCCTGCAGGGCAATCAGGTGATCGGTTGCAAGCAGGTGCAGACCGTGGTCGACGGCAAGAAGCAGTTCGACCCGCTGACCGGCAGCCCGCTGACCCATGAAGCGTGCGACCAGCTGACCATCGAGGAGAAATCCGGTACCCTGACGCCCGAGCAGTTCGACGAGAAGGTCAAGAACCTGGTGACCTTCCTGGCCTATTCGGCCAGCCCGGTCAAACTGGAAAGCCAGCGCATCGGTACCTATGTGTTGCTGTACCTGGCTTTCTTCTTCGTGTTCGCCTACTTGCTCAAGCGCGAATACTGGAAGGACGTGCACTGATCACGCAGTAGTTTCTGGTTGTTGAACGCGCCCGGGGCGCCTTGGCAGCAATGCTGAGGCGCCCCGGGCGCGTTTTCATTTACAGTTTTACAAGCATCCCGTGCGAGGAGGCGCTACATGGGCGCAACCAACAGGTTAGCCTGCTATTCCGACCCCGCTGATCATTACTCTCATCGGGTACGCCTGGTGCTCGCCGAGAAAGGCATCGCCGTGCAGATCATCGACGTCGACGCCAAACGCCTGCCGCCCAAGCTGGTCGAAGTGAATCCTTATGGCAGCCTGCCGACACTGGTCGATCGTGACCTGGCGCTGTATGAGTCGACCGTGGTGATGGAGTATCTCGACGAGCGTTATCCTCATCCGCCACTGATGCCGGTATACCCGGTGGCGCGTGGCAACAGTCGATTGCTGATGCACCGTATCCAGCGCGACTGGTGTGCCCTGGCCGATACCGTGCTCGACCCGCGCAGCAGCGAGGCGGCACGCACCCAGGCGCGCAAGGAGCTGCGTGAGAGCCTGACCGGCGTAGCGCCGCTGTTTGGCGAGATGCCCTGTTTCATGAGCGAGGAGCAAAGCCTCGTCGACTGTTGTCTATTGCCCATGCTCTGGCGCTTGCCGGTGATGGGTATTGAATTGCCACGGCAGGCCAAGCCGCTGCTGGATTACATGGAGCGACAGTTCGCCCGCGAGCCTTTCCAGGCGAGCCTGTCTGCTGCCGAACGTGAAATGCGCAAGGTTTAAGAGGAACCGTTGATGAACTCCAGTCGCCCCTATCTGGTTCGTGCGCTGTACGAGTGGATCGTCGACAACGATTGCACGCCCCATATGCTGGTCAATGCCGAGTATCCGGCGGTCCAGGTGCCTCAGGGTTTTGCCAGCGATGGCCAGATCGTCCTGAATATCTCGCCCAGCGCTGTGCGTAACCTGCACATGGACAACGATGCGGTGAGCTTCGAGGGGCGCTTCGGTGGTGTGTCCCACTCGCTCTTTGTGCCGGCCGGCGCGATCCTGGGTATTTATGCCCGTGAAAACGGTCAAGGCATGGTCTTTGAGCTGGATCCGCCGCTCGATGATGAAGACGACCTGCACGATGAGGGTGTCGAGCCGGATGACGATGGCCCGCCGGAAGGGGGGAGCCAGCCTCCACGCCCCAGCGGTCGACCCAGCCTCAAGGTGGTCAAGTAACAAAAAAGGCGATCCTTTGTGGATCGCCTTTTTTGTGCCTGACGCTTGCGCTTACAGGTCCTTGATGCTCTGCACCTGGTCCTTGTTGACGCGGTTCTGCTTGCCGTCGAGTTGTTTGAACTCGTAGAAGCCGGAATCGCGATCGAAGTGCGGGGTGTCAAGGGTCTGCAGTTCACGGCCGTCGTTGAGGGTGATAACGCTCGGCGAAGAGCAGCCGGCCAGGGTGGCGAAGGTGCCAATCAGCAGGGCGGGCAGCAGGTACTTCTTCATGGGGTACTTCCTGGATCGGGGTTGAAAGGCGAGGGCGCGGGTTTCGCCCTCGCGGGGGATCAGTCGATGTATTCGAACAGTTTGACGATCTTCTGCACGCCCGAGACGCTCTGCACCACGTTGGTGGCAGCGTTGGCCTCTTGCTGGGTGACCAGGCCGAGCAGGTAGACGATACCGTTCTCGGTGATCACCTTGATGCGCGAGCCGGGGACGTTGGCGTCCGTCAGCATCTGGGTCTTGATCTTGGTGGTGAGCCAGGCGTCGTTGTTGCGCGCCAGGATCGAGGACGGCTGGATCACCTGCAGCTCGTTGTGAACCTTCTTGACCCGCTGGACCTGGCTGGCGGTCTGCTCGGCCAGCGACTTGAGGTCGGCGCGCGGCGTCTGGCCGGCCAGCAGGACAACGCCGTTGTAGCTGCTGACGACGATATGCGAGCCTTGGTCCAGGCCTGGGTTGGCCTTGGCGATATTGACCGAAACCTTGGTCTCGATCAGCGAGTCGTCGATTTTGCTGCCGATGGTGCGGGTGCCGCGGTCATCCTCGATGGGCGAGTTGCGCGCCGAGGTCAGTACCGAGCTGCAGCCTGTGACGCTCAGGCACAGGGTGAGGGCCATCAGGCCGAGGTGCTTGGGGATCATTCTTCACTCCCGAACAGTTGGCTGTCGATCAGGTCGCACAGACAGTGGATCGCCAGCAGGTGGACTTCCTGGATGCGTGCGGTGACGGTCGAAGGTACGCGGATCTCCACGTCCTCGGGCAGCAGCAGCGAGGCCATGCCGCCGCCATCGCGACCGGTCAAGGCTACGACAATCATTTCGCGGTCATGTGCGGCCTGGATCGCCTGGATCACGTTGGCCGAGTTGCCGCTGGTGGAGATCGCCAGCAAAACGTCGCCGGGCTGGCCCAGGGCGCGAATCTGCTTGGAGAAGATCTCGTTGTAGCTGTAGTCGTTGGCAATCGAGGTGAGTGTCGAGCTGTCGGTGGTCAGGGCAATGGCCGGCAGGCTCGGGCGCTCGCGCTCGAAGCGGTTGAGCAACTCTGACGAGAAATGCTGAGCGTCGCCGGCTGAACCGCCGTTGCCGCAGGCGAGCATCTTGCCGTCGCTGAGCAGGGCGTTGACCATGACCAGGCTGGCCTGCTCGATGTGAGGTGCCAGGATGTCCATTGCCTGTTGCTTGGTGTCGATGCTGGCCTGGAACAGCCGGCGAATTCGGGATTGCATGTCCATCTGGTGACCTTAAATGGGGCGGTGGCCGGCGCGGCGCGCGCCAGGGATCCGCCCGCGAAACATAGAGCGAAAAATTCGGTACAGGTTCAGCACTCGAAGGCGTTTTTCAGCCAAAGAAGCGGTTGCCCGGCATGGCCTTGGCCCTGCAGGGCGACTACGTCGAAGCGGCAGGGTTGAGCGGCCCAGCGGGGTTCATCGTGCAGGAATAAGTTGGCGGCCAGCGCCAGTCGCTTCTGCTTGCGCCCGTCGATACTGCCGAGCGCGCCGCCGAAGTCCGCGTGTAGCCGGTAGCGGACTTCGACGAATACTACTGTATCGGCATCGAGCATGACCAGATCGAGCTCGCCGCCCTTGCATCGCCAGTTGCGCGTCAGCAGCTGCAGACCTTGCCCTCGGAGGTAGTCGAGGGCAAGGTCTTCGGCAGCCTGGCCTGCGAGGCTGGGCGATGCGCCGGGCATCAGCGCGGCGTGTCCGGCAGGCGTTTGACCTGGCCGCCGGAGAACTCGGCCCATGGCAGCTGACGTTCGATACGCTGAGCCGGGTTCATGCTCAGGCTGCCAGACAGACCTTCGACGCGGTTGTCCGGCAGTGCCTTGAGCTGGCTCAGGCGTGGCGCCAGGCTGTAGGCGTCGACGCCCATGGCGTATAGGCGGCCGAGGCTGCCGGCCGCTTGCGGCCACTGCTGCACCACCTGCTGGCGCAGGCTGTTGCTGGTGTCGAGCAGCCACGGCGTTTCGCAGAAGCGGATGCCGTTCATGTCGTTGTACTGGTTGATGTCGCCGCTGGCGCTGTACAGGTTGGACGTGGCGTACACCGGCACGTCGCCGGCGTACTGGAAGTTCAGCGTCGGCTTGATCTGCTGGGCCTGTTGCGGGGTGGCGGCCAGGAAGATGAAGTCGATGTCCTGGCGGCGCGACGGCTGGGCGGCGATGTCGCTGCCGACCGTGCTTTGCAGGCTCTTGGCGCGGCCTTCGCTCTGGCGCAGCTGGAACAGGTCGGCGATCTGTTGGGCGAGGGCTACTGGCTGGGCGATACGCTCGGCGGCCAGCAGGGTGCCGCCATTGCTTTCCCAGTCCTTGCGGAAGGCTGCGAGTACGCGGTCGCCCCATTCGCCGCGCGGCACCAGCGCGACCGCACGGACCTTGCCGTCGGCACGGGCGCGGCGGGCGACTTCGCGGGCTTCGTCCTCGGCCGCGAGGCCGAACTGGAACAGTTGAGGCGGGGCTGATTGGCCGGCGTCGGCGTAGTTCAGGGCCAGGGTGGTGATGGGCAGCTGCGGGTAGGTCGCGAGTTTTTTCACCAGCGGTTTTTCCAGCGGGCCGACCACCAGTTGCACGCCGGCAGCCTGGGCCTGGCGGTAGAAGTCATCGAGCGAGGTGATGCGCGAGCTGTCGAACACCTGCACGGCAGGGGCCGGCTGGCCGCCTTGCTGGGCCTGGAAGTGTGCAGCCATGAAACCGTCGCGCAGGGCGCGGGCGACGCCTGCCAGTGGCCCTTCCTGGGGCAGCAGCAGGGCGATCTTGGTCAGTGGCTGGCTAGCCAGTTCCTTGAGCTTGATCAGGGCGACCGGCAGTTGCTTGGCGGCCGGATGGTCGGGGTGTTGGCCTTTCCAGGTGTCGATCGCGGCCTGTTGCTGCTCCAGGGTGCCTGCGCGCTTCACGGCGAGGGCCAGGCTGGTCCAGCCGGCCAGTGTTTCGTTGTTGGCCGGTTGTTGCAGCTGTTCGGCTGGCAGCGAGGCGACCAGGGCCCAGATGGCGTCATTGTTGGCGCTTGCCGCCTGGCCGCTGAGCAGTGGCGTCAGCAGCACCCGCTGTTGGGCGGCGGCCAGGGTCTGGCCGTCGGCTTCGAGGGCGGCGGCGTGAACGCTGTAGGTGCGCGCCTGCTGTTGTGCCGGCAGTTCGTCGACGCGCTGCAGGCTTGGGTGGGCAAGTGCTGCCAGGGCTGCCTTGGGCTGGTTGCGGGTCATGGCCAGCTCCGCCGTCAGCGTGCTGGCGAAGACCTGCTGGGCCGGCTTGAGCGAGTCCAGCGGGACCTGCTCGAGGATGCGCGCCGAGCGTGGGTAGTCTTTCTGCTTGTAGGCCAGGTCGGCGGCGCTCAGTCGCAGCAGGGCTGCATCCTCGGCGGACTTGCTGGTGGCTGCCTTCTCGAGCAGCTGTTCGATGCTGGCATCCGGGGTGCGTGGCAGTTCGCCCAGGCTGGATGAGGGCGAGCTGGCGCAGGCTGCCAGCAGGGCAGCGAGGCAGAGGGCTGTGAACAGCCGCAGACAAGCGATCATGTAAAGGTCCTGTTACTCGATCAAGTTGGCCGGCGATTGTACCCAAGCAATGGGCGTGGCGCGATCATCGCCGATGATGATCCTTCACTATAGGTGGCTGCGAGCGTGAGGGAGGCGAAGTTCTTTGCGCTCTGTTGCCGGTGCTCGGGCTACAATGGCGGCTTTGATCCGGTATGCAGGTGTGCGCAGTGACTGATGTTGCAGGGGCTTCGAAATCCACGATGGGAACGCTGTATGTGGTTGCCACGCCCATCGGCAACCTTGACGACATGAGTGCGCGGGCACTGAAGGTGCTCGCGAACGTGAGCCTCATCGCTGCTGAAGACACTCGCCATTCGGTGCGTCTGCTCCAGCATTTCGGCATTGATACGCCGCTGGCGGCCTGTCATGAGCACAACGAGCGTGATGAGGGTGGGCGCTTCATCACTCGGCTGCTGGCGGGTGACGACGTAGCGCTGGTGTCCGATGCCGGTACGCCGCTGATTTCCGATCCGGGCTATCACCTGGTGCGCCAGGCCCGTGCTGCGGGTGTGCAGGTGGTGCCGGTGCCGGGGGCCTGCGCCTTGATCGCGGCATTGTCGGCCGCAGGTTTGCCGTCCGATCGCTTCATTTTCGAAGGCTTCCTGCCGGCCAAGACGGCAGGGCGGCGTGCGCGACTGGAACAGGTCCGGGAAGAGCCGCGCACCCTGATCTTCTATGAGGCGCCCCATCGCATCCTGGAATGCCTGGAAGACATGGAGGCGGTGTTCGGCGGTGAGCGCCCGGCATTGCTCGCGCGTGAGATCACCAAGACGTTCGAAACGCTCAAGGGCCTGCCGCTGGCCGAGCTGCGTGCATTCGTGCAGGGCGACAGCAATCAGCAGCGCGGCGAGTGTGTAGTGCTGGTGGCCGGTTGGGTCGCGCCCGATGATGAGCAGGCGATCAGTGTCGAAGCGCAGCGCGTGCTCGACCTGCTGCTGGCGGAATTACCGCTCAAGCGTGCGGCGGCGTTGGCGGCGGAAATTACCGGGGTGCGCAAGAACCTGCTCTATCAACTGGCGCTGGAAAAACAGCAACGCGACTGATGGCAAACTGATATTGTTTGTCATCTCGCTTGTTCTTGAGCGCCGCTGCCGGTAACCTTGTCGGCGGAGAGTCGATCGGACAGTCGCTGCCGTCTTTTGTTCCGCAAAAGGCGGGGGAGGAAAGTCCGGGCTCCGCAGGGCAGAGTGCCAGGTAACGCCTGGGAGGCGCGAGCCTACGGAAAGTGCCACAGAAAATAACCGCCTAAGCACTTCGGTGCCGGTAAGGGTGAAAAGGTGCGGTAAGAGCGCACCGCACGGCTGGCAACAGTTCGTGGCTAGGTAAACCCCACTCGGAGCAAGACCAAATAGGGTTCCATACGGCGTGGCCCGCGTCGGAACCGGGTAGGTTGCTAGAGGCGTCCAGTGATGGCCGTCGTAGAGGAATGACTGTCCTCGACAAAACCCGGCTTACAGATCGACTCTCCACCCCTCCTTCCTCTGCTTGTTTCGATAGCAGATGCCTCCGGTAATACCAAAAAGATCTTACTCTTAATAAATCACTTTAACTTCGAACTCTATCCGCCTGAGTTCGCTTGATTTTTCCCGTCATTTTTCTTCGCGAGTAATCCTTTTCCCTCCCTTTGTTGCGCTAAATCCACGTCCTGTAAGGGTTTTCCTTATGAACGCGCCTTGACGGTGTGGCGGGCGGATTCCTATAGTGTGCGCAAGTGGCAGAAAGTGGGATGAAGTGGGTTTTCTGGCACAAAAAAGCTAACATTGTGGGGAATCGCAGCCGTGTTCCGCGGAGCCAACGCCGTCAGCCTCGATGCCAAGGGCCGTCTCGCCATGCCGAGCCGGTACCGTGACGAGCTCGATTCGCGTTGCAATGGTCAATTGATCGTGACCATCGACGCGGTGGATCCCTGCTTGTGTGTTTACCCCCTCGATGAGTGGGAACAGATTGAAGCCAAGTTGCGCGCCTTGCCGTCGTTGCGTGAGGAAAACCGCCGCCTGCAGCGCTTGCTGATCGGTAACGCGGTTGACCTGGAGCTCGATGGCAGTGGGCGTTTCCTGGTACCGCCCCGTTTGCGTGAATACGCCAAGCTCGACAAGAAGGCGATGCTGGTGGGGCAACTGAACAAATTCCAGTTGTGGGATGAGGATGCCTGGAACGTGGTTTCGGCAGCCGACCTTGCAGCTATTCAACAACCGGGCGCCATGCCCGATGAACTGCGTGACCTGATCCTGTGACCATAGATAGCGGCTTCAACCACATCACCGTCCTGCTCGACGAAGCTGTCGAGGCATTGGCCCTGCGCGCCGACGGTCGCTATCTGGATGGCACCTTCGGGCGTGGCGGGCACAGCCGCCTGATCCTCAGCAAGCTTGGGCCGCAGGGGCAGTTGCTGGGGTTCGACAAAGATCCTCAAGCGATTGCCACCGGGCAAGCGCTGGCGGCCGAAGACGGCCGCTTTGTCATTGTGCAGCGCAGCTTTGCCGAGCTGGGCGACGAGGTGCGTGCGCGTGGCCTGGACGGCAAGGTCAGTGGCGTATTGCTCGACCTGGGCGTGTCCTCGCCGCAGCTGGACGATCCCGAGCGTGGCTTCAGTTTCCTCAACGACGGCCCGCTGGACATGCGCATGAACCCTGACAAGGGTGTGAGCGCCGCCGAATTCATCGCCACCGCTCCAGTGGAAGAGATCGCCCGGGTATTCAAGGAATACGGTGAGGAGCGTTTCGCCGGCCGCATGGCCCGTGCGGTGGTCGAGCGTCGCGAAAAGCAGCCTTTCACCCGAACCGGTGATCTGGCCGAGGTGCTCAAGGTCGCCAACCCTGCCTGGGAAAAGGGCAAGAACCCGGCCACCCGTGCGTTCCAGGGTTTGCGTATCCACGTCAACAATGAGCTGGGCGACCTGGAGGCTGGCCTTGAGGCCGCCCTGGAGTCCCTGGAGATTGGTGGTCGCCTGGTGGTGATCAGCTTCCATTCGCTGGAAGACCGCATCGTCAAGCTGTTCATGCGCAAGCTGGTCAAGGGCGAGGCCGACAATTTGCCGCGTAACCTGCCGGTGCAGCACAAGGTCTTCGAACCGAAGATCAAGCTCATCGGCAAGGCGCAGTTCGCCTCCGCCGAAGAGCTCAAGGCCAACCCGCGGTCGCGCAGCGCCGTGATGCGGGTGGCGGAGAAGCTTCGGTGAGCCGGCTATTTGCCAAACCTTTGCCAGGCGGAAGCTTCCTGATGCTTCTGCTGTTCGTGGGTGTGCTCGTTTCGGCCATTGCCGTGTCTTACAGCGCCCACTGGAACCGCCAACTGCTCAACACCCTGTACGGCGAGTTGAACGAGCGGGACAAGGCCCAGGCCGAGTGGGGGCGTCTGATTCTGGAGCAGAGCACCTGGACCGCCCACAGCCGTATCGAGACCCTCGCCAGCGAGCAGCTGAAGATGCGCGTGCCGGCCGCTGACGAAGTGCGGATGGTGGCGCCATGATGAAGCTCGAAGGTGCACTCTACCCCTGGCGCTTCCGTGTGGTCATCGGCCTGTTGGCGTTGATGGCCGGTGCCATCTGCTGGCGCATCATCGACCTGCAGGTGGTCGACCGCGACTTCCTCAAGGGCCAGGGCGATGCCCGCAGCCTGCGCCATATTCCTATCCCGGCGCACCGTGGCCTGATCACCGACCGTAACGGCGAACCCCTGGCGGTCAGTACGCCGGTCACCACCTTGTGGGCCAACCCCAAGGAAATGCAGGTTGCCAAGGATCGTTGGCCGCAACTGGCCGCAGCCCTTGGGCAGAACCCCCAGCAATTGACCGAGCGCCTCACCCAGCAGGCCAGCAAGGAATTCATCTACCTGGTCCGTGGCCTGACCCCGGAGCAGGGGCAGCATGTGCTCGATCTGAAAGTGCCCGGTGTCTACGGGCTCGAAGAGTTCCGCCGCTTCTACCCGGCAGGCGACGTCACCGCCCATATGGTCGGCTTCACCGACCTTGACGACCACGGTCGTGAAGGGGTGGAGCTGGCTTACGACGAATGGCTCGCCGGGGTGCCTGGCAAACGGCAGGTGATCAAGGATCGGCGCGGCCGGCTGATCAAGGACATCCAGGTAACCAAGAACGCCAAGGCCGGGAAGACCTTGGCGTTGTCGATTGACCTGCGCCTGCAGTACCTGGCCACCCGTGAATTGCGTAATGCCATCGCCGAGCAGGAAGCCAAGGCCGGCAGTCTGGTGATCATGGACGTCAAGACCGGTGAAGTGCTGGCCATGGTCAACCAGCCCACCTACAACCCGAACAACCGCCGTAGCATGTTCCCTGCTGCCATGCGCAACCGGGCGATCATCGACGTGTTCGAGCCGGGCTCGACGGTCAAGCCGATCTCGATGAGCGCTGCGTTGCAGAGCGGCCGCTGGAAGCCCACCGACAAGGTCGAGGTGTATCCGGGCAGCCTGCAGATCGGCCGCTACACCATCAAGGACGTGTCCAAGAGCGAAGGCCCGATCCTCGACCTCACCGGCATCCTGATCAACTCCAGTAACGTGGGCATGAGCAAGATCGCCTTCGATATCGGCGGCGAGGCCATCTACCGGGTGATGTCCCAGGTAGGTCTTGGTCAGTACACCGGCCTGGGCTTCCCGGGTGAGCGCGTCGGCAACCTGCCCAACCACCGCGAGTGGCGCAAGGCCGAGACCGCGACCCTGTCGTATGGCTACGGTGTGTCGGTGACCGCGCTGCAACTGGTGCATGCCTACGCGGCCTTGGCCAACGACGGCAAGATGGTGCCGCTGTCGATCCTCAAGGTCGACAAGGCGCCGGAAGCCGTGCAGGCAATCCCCAAGGAAACCGCCGAAACCGTGCAGGCCATGCTGCAGCAGGTGATCGAGGCGCCGCGCGGGGTGTTCCGTGCGCAGGTGCCGTTCTATCACGTGGGTGGCAAGTCGGGTACCGCCCGTAAAGCCACGGTCGGTTCCAAGGGCTACACCGAAAACGCCTACCGTTCGCTGTTCGCCGGCTTCGGCCCGATGAGCGACCCGCGCTACGCCATCGTCGTGGTCATCGACGAGCCGAGCAAAGGCGGCTACTTCGGTGGCCTGGTATCGGCGCCGGTATTCAGCAAGGTCATGTCCGGCACCCTGCGCCTGATGAACGTGCCGCCAGACAACCTGCCGCCGCCCACCGAACAACAGCAAGTCAGTGCAGTACCCGCCAAGGGAGGGCGTGGATGATGACGATGCCATTGAGCAAGCTATTCGCCAACGCCAGCCGCGACCCATTGATTCGGGAACTGACCCTGGACAGCCGCGCCGTGCGCCCGGGCGACCTGTTCCTCGCCGTGCCCGGCGCCAAGGTCGATGGCCGTGACCATATCGCCGATGCCCTGGCCCGTGGCGCCGCTGCGGTGGCCTACGAAGAGCAAGGTGCCAGCGTACTGCCGATCACCGACGCGCCGCTGATCCCGGTCAAGGGTTTGATCAGCCAGCTGTCGCAGATTGCCGGGCGCTTCTATGGTGAGCCGAGCCGCCAACTGAACCTGGTGGGCGTCACCGGCACCAATGGCAAGACCAGTGTCACCCAGCTGCTGGCCCAGGCCCTCGATGCCCTCGGCCAACGTTGCGGCCTGATCGGCACCCTGGGTACCGGCTTCTATGGCGAGCTGCAGAGTGGCCGCTTGACCACTCCGGATCCGATTGCCGTGCAGGCGACGCTCAACGACCTGAAGAAGGGCGGCGCCAAGGCCGTGGCCATGGAAGTCTCCTCCCATGCCCTGGAGCAGGGGCGCGTCGCTGCGCTGGAATTCGACATCGCGGTGATGACCAACCTGTCTCGCGACCACCTCGACTACCACGGCAGCATGGAGGCCTACGAGGCCGCCAAGGCCAAGCTGTTCGCCTGGCCGAGCCTGCGTTGCCAGGTGGTCAACCTGGACGATGCGTTTGGCCGCCGCCTGGCCGATGATTTTGCCCGTCGCCCCAGCAGCGATCACAGCGAGACCCGGCTGCTCAGCTATAGCCTGGAAAACCCGGACGCCTCGCTGTTCTGTCGCGAAGCCAGCTTCAATGACGATGGCGTGCGCGCCACTCTGGTCACCGCCCAGGGCGAGCGCACCCTGCGCAGTCAGCTGCTGGGTCGCTTCAACCTGAGCAACATGCTCGCCGCCGTGGCAGCGCTGCTGGCGCTGGATTATTCGCTGGACGAGATCCTCAAGGTCACCCCGCAACTGCAGGGCCCGGTGGGCCGCATGCAGCGCCTGGGTGGCGGCGACAAACCATTGGTGGTGGTCGATTACGCGCACACGCCAGATGCGCTGGAAAAAGTTCTCGAAGCCTTGCGCCCGCATGCCCACGGCCAGTTGCTGTGCCTGTTCGGCTGTGGCGGCGACCGCGATCGCGGCAAGCGCCCGCTGATGGCCGAAGTGGCCGAGCGCCTGGCCGACCGCGTGCTGGTTACCGACGACAACCCGCGCACTGAAGATCCGCAGCGGATCTTCGACGATATTCGCCCCGGTTTCGCCCAGCCCGCCAGCGTCGAGTTCGTCGCCGGCCGTGGCAAGGCCATCGCCCACCTGATTGCCAGCGCCAGCGCCAACGACGTGATCGTCCTGGCCGGCAAGGGGCACGAGGATTACCAGGAGATCAATGGCGAACGCCATGACTTCTCCGACCTGGTCGAGGCCGAGAAGGCCCTGGCCGTCTGGGGGACTACACATGCTTAAGCCCATGACCCTCAGCCAGCTGACCACAGCACTGAGTGCGCGTGTAGTCGGCAGCGACGCCAGCTTCACCGGCGTCAGCATCGACAGTCGCAGCGTGGGTGCCGGTCAACTGTTCGTCGCCCTCACCGGGCCGCGTTTCGATGGCCACGACTACCTGGCTGACGTGAAGGCCAAGGGTGCGGTCGCGGCCCTGGTCGAGCGGGAAATCGCCGGCGTCGACCTGCCGCAGTTGCTGGTCGCCGACTGCCGTGTGGCCCTCGGCCAGCTCGGTGCGCTGAACCGTGCCGGCTACGACAAGCCCGTGGTCGCCATCACCGGCTCCAGCGGCAAGACCACCGTCAAGGAAATGCTGGCCGCGATCCTGCGTACCCAGGGCCTGGTCCATGCCACTCGCGGCAACCTGAACAACGACCTCGGCGCGCCGCTGACGCTGCTGGAGATCGCCCCCGAGCACAGCGCCGCGGTGATCGAGCTGGGCGCTTCGCGCATCGGCGAGATCCGCTACACCGTCGGCCTCACCCAGCCGCAGGTGGTGATCATCAACAACGCCGGCACTGCCCATGTGGGCGAGTTCGGCGGCCCGGAGAAAATCGTCGAGGCCAAGGGCGAGATCCTCGAAGGCCTGGGCGAGGGCGGTACCGCCATTCTCAACTTGGCCGACAAAGCCTTTGGCATCTGGCGCAAGCGTGCCGGCGCTCATCGCATCCTGAGCTTCGCCCTGGACAATCCGCAGGCCGACTTCCACGCCAGCGGCGTCGGCCGCGATGCCCGTGGCTGCCCGTCGTTCACCCTGCATGGGCCTGATGGCAGCGTGCCGGTGCAATTGAACCTGCTCGGTACCCATAACGTCAGCAATGCCCTGGCCGCCGCCGCCGCCGCCCATGCCGTTGGTCTGAGCCTGAGCGGTATCAAAGCTGGCCTCGAGGCCGTGCAGCCGGTCAAGGGCCGCACCGTGGCGCAGATCGCGCCGAACGGTGTGCGGGTGATCGATGACAGCTACAACGCAAATCCCACCTCGATGTGTGCGGCCATTGATATACTCGCCGGCTTTTCCGGGCGCACCGTTCTGGTGCTCGGGGATATCGGCGAACTGGGGCAATGGGCCGAGGAAGGCCATCGCCAGGTAGGCGACTACGCCCGCGGCAAGGTCGATGCGCTTTACGCGGTGGGTGCCAACATGGCCCATGCGGTACAGGCTTTCGGCGCCAATGGCCGCCATTTCGCTACACAAGCTGAGCTGATCGATGCCGTTCGCGTCGAGACCGCCAGCGACACCACTATCTTGATCAAGGGCTCGCGCAGCGCTGCGATGGAAAACGTCGTGGCTGCACTGTGCGAAACCGGCGGGGAGAAACATTAATGCTGCTGCTGTTGGCTGAGTATCTGCAACAGTTCTACAAGGGCTTCGCGGTCTTCCAGTACCTCTCGCTGCGCGGGATCCTGGGTGTACTGACCGCGCTGACCCTGGCCCTGTGCCTGGGCCCGTGGATGATCCGTACCCTGCAGATCCGCCAGATCGGTCAGGCCGTGCGTAACGACGGCCCGCAATCGCACCTGTCCAAGTCCGGCACCCCGACCATGGGCGGCGCGCTGATTCTTTCCGCCATCGCCATCAGCACCCTGCTGTGGGCCGACCTGACCAACCGCTACGTCTGGGTGGTACTGATCGTCACCCTGGCGTTCGGCGCCATCGGTTGGGTCGACGACTACCGCAAGGTGATCGAGAAGAACTCGCGCGGCCTGCCAAGCCGCTGGAAGTATTTCTGGCAGTCGGTGTTCGGCCTGGCTGCGGCGATCTTCCTCTACAAGACCGCGCCGACCAGCGTCGAGACCACGCTGATCATCCCGATGCTCAAGGACCTCACCATTCCGCTGGGTGCCGGCTTCATCGTGCTCACCTACTTCGTCATCGTCGGTTCGAGCAACGCGGTCAACCTGACCGACGGCCTCGATGGCCTGGCGATCATGCCGACGGTGATGGTCGGCGGCGCCCTGGGCATCTTCTGCTACCTGTCGGGCAACGTGAAGTTCGCCGAATACCTGTTGATCCCTTACGTACCGGGTTCCGGCGAGCTGATCGTGTTCTGCGGCGCGCTGATCGGTGCCGGCCTGGGCTTCCTGTGGTTCAACACCTACCCGGCCCAGGTGTTCATGGGCGACGTCGGTGCACTGGCGCTGGGCGCCGCACTGGGCACCATCGCCGTGATCGTCCGCCAGGAAATCGTGCTGTTCATCATGGGCGGTGTGTTCGTGATGGAAACCCTGTCGGTGGTGATCCAGGTCGCGTCCTTCAAGTTGACCGGCAAGCGCGTATTCCGCATGGCGCCGATCCATCACCACTTTGAACTCAAGGGCTGGCCCGAGCCACGGGTGATCGTCCGTTTCTGGATCATCACCGTGATTCTGGTGCTGATCGGCCTTGCCACCCTGAAACTGAGGTAAACGAGCGTGTCACTGATCGCTTCCGACCAATTCCGCATCGTTGTCGGTCTCGGCAAGAGCGGCATGTCCCTGGTTCGCTTCCTGGCGAGCCGGGGCATTGCCTTTGCGGTCGCCGACACCCGCGAGCAACCGCCGGAACTGGACACCCTGCGCCGTGATTACCCGCAGGTGGAAGTGCGCTGTGGCGAGCTGGATGTGGACTTCCTGTGCCGCGCCAGCACGCTGTACGTGAGCCCCGGCCTGGCCCTGGCGACCCCGGCGCTGCAGCAGGCAGCGGCACGAGGCGTGACGCTGTCCGGTGACATCGAGCTGTTCGCCCGTTACGCCAAGGCGCCGATCGTGGCCATCAGTGGTTCCAACGCCAAGAGCACGGTCACCACCCTGGTCGGTGAAATGGCCGCCAAGGCGGGCAAACGTGTGGCGGTCGGCGGCAACCTCGGCACGCCGGCGCTGGACCTGCTCGATGACAGCGTGGAGCTCTACGTGATGGAGCTGTCGAGCTTCCAGCTGGAAACCACCGACCAGCTCAATGCCGAAGTGGCCACGGTGCTGAACATCAGCGAAGACCACATGGACCGCTACAGCGGCCTGCCGGCCTATCACCTGGCCAAGCACCGCATCTTCCGCGGCGCCCGGCAGGTGGTGGTGAACCGCCAGGACGCGCTGAGCCGCCCATTGCCGGTGGAAGGCCTGCCGTGCTGGACCTTCGGCCTCAATACGCCGGACTTCAAGGCTTTTGGCCTGCGCGAAGTTGACGGCGAAAAATACCTGGCCTTCGAATTCCAGACGCTCATGCCGGTGCGCGAGCTGAAGATTCGCGGTGCCCACAACCAGAGCAATGCCCTGGCGGCCCTGGCCCTCGGCCATGCCGCCGGGCTGCCGTTCGCGCCCATGCTCGAAGCCCTGCGCGAGTTCAAGGGCCTGGCCCATCGCTGCCAGTGGATCCGCGAGCGCAACGGCGTGAACTGGTACGACGATTCCAAGGCCACCAACGTCGGTGCCGCACTGGCTGCCATCGAGGGCCTGGGGGCCGATATCGAAGGCAAGCTGGTACTGATTGCCGGCGGTGACGGCAAGGGTGCTGACTTCGCCGCCCTGCGCGCGCCGGTGGCGCAGCATTGCCGCGCGGTGGTGCTGCTGGGCCGCGATGCCGAGCGCTTGGCGCAAACCCTTGGCGATGACGTGCTGCAGGTGCGGGTGAAAACCCTCGATGAAGCGGTGCAGCGCTGCGCCGAGCTGGCCCAGCCCGGCGATGCCGTGCTGCTGTCGCCGGCCTGCGCCAGCCTCGACATGTTCAAGAACTTCGAAGAACGCGGGCGCCTGTTCGCCCAGGCGGCGGAGGGGCTGGCATGATCTTCGGCATCCTCAAGCCGTACCCGTCGCCGCTGATCAGCGGCCGTGGCATCGACCTCGACTTCCCGCTGCTGGCCGGCTGCCTGGCGCTGCTTGGCCTGGGCCTGGTGATGATCACCTCGGCGTCCTCGGAAGTGGCTGCGGTGCAGTCGGGCAACCCGCTCTATCACATGTTCCGCCACCTGGTGTACGTGGTCCTCGGCCTGGGCGCCGGGGTGATGACCATGATGGTGCCGATCGCCACCTGGCAGCGCATGGGCTTCATGATGCTGATCGGCGCCTTCGGCCTGCTGGTGATGGTGCTGGTGCCCGGTATCGGCCGCGAAGTGAACGGTTCGATGCGCTGGATCGGTTTCAGCTTCTTCAACGTCCAGCCGTCCGAGATCGCCAAGGTCTTCGTGGTCATCTACCTGGCCGGCTACCTGGTGCGCCGGCAGACCGAGGTGCGCGAAACCTGGATGGGCTTCTTCAAGCCGTTCATCGTGCTGCTGCCGATGGCCGTCCTGCTGCTGATGGAGCCGGACTTCGGCGCCACCGTGGTGATGATGGGCGCCGCTGCGGCCATGTTGTTCCTGGGCGGGGTGGGGCTGTTCCGCTTCTCGCTGATGGTGGTGCTGGCGGTGGTGTCGGTGGTGGTCCTGGTCCAGGCCCAGCCGTACCGGATGGCGCGCCTGATCACCTTTACCGACCCGTGGTCCGACCAGTTCGGCTCCGGCTACCAGCTGACCCAGGCGCTGATCGCCTTCGGCCGCGGCGAGTGGCTGGGCGTGGGCCTGGGCAACAGCGTGCAGAAGCAGTTCTACCTGCCCGAAGCGCACACCGACTTCGTGTTCTCGGTGCTGGCTGAAGAGCTGGGCGTGGTCGGCTCGCTGCTGACCGTGGCGCTGTTCGTCTTCGTCACGGTGCGTGCCCTGTACATCGGCCTGTGGGCCGAGAAGGCCAAGCAGTTCTTCGCCGCCTACATGGCGTTCGGCCTGGCCTTCCTGTGGATTGGCCAGTTCCTGATCAACATCGGCGTGAACGTCGGCCTGCTGCCGACCAAGGGCCTGACGCTGCCGTTCCTCAGCTACGGGGGCAGTTCGCTGGTGATCTGCTGCGCCTGCGTAGGGTTGTTATTACGCATCGAGTGGGAGAGCCGCACGCACCTGGGCAGCGAGGAACACGAGTTCAACGAACACGACTTTGCCGAGGAGACCAATCATGGCCGCTGACGGCAAGAACGTATTGATCATGGCCGGCGGTACCGGCGGCCATGTGTTCCCGGCATTGGCCTGTGCCCGCGAGTTCCAGGCCCGTGGCTACAGCGTGCACTGGCTGGGCACTCCGCGCGGCATCGAGAACGAGCTGGTGCCCCAGGCCGGCTTGCCGCTGCACCTGATCCAGGTCAGCGGCCTGCGCGGCAAAGGCAAGCTGTCGCTGCTCAAGGCGCCGTTCACCCTGGTCAAGGCCGTGCTGCAGGCACGGCGTATCGTCCGTGAGCTCAAACCGGTCTGCGTGATCGGCTTCGGCGGCTACGTGACCGGCCCTGGCGGTGTGGCCGCGCGGCTGTGCGGCGTGCCCCTGGTGATCCACGAACAGAACGCCCGCGCCGGTACCGCCAACCGTCTGCTCGTGCCGCTGTCGGCGCGGGTGTGCGAGGCGTTCCCGGGCACCTTCGCCGCCAGCGACAAGCTGCGCACCACCGGCAACCCGGTGCGTGCCGAGCTGTTCATGGATGCACAGCGCGCGCCCTTGGCCGATCGCCGCGCGCGCCTGTTGGTCATGGGCGGCAGCCTGGGTGCGGAACCATTGAATAAATTGTTGCCTAAGGCCCTGTCCGAGGTGCCCGCGAACCTGCGGCCCGAGGTGTTCCACCAGGCCGGCAAGCACCATGCGCCGATCACCGCCGAGCGTTATCAGGAGGCGGGGGTCGAGGCGCAGGTAGAACCGTTCATCAAGGACATGGCCCACGCCTATGGCTGGGCCGACATGGTGGTCTGCCGGGCCGGTGCCCTGACCGTCAGCGAACTCGCGGCGGCAGGCCTGCCTTCGATGCTGGTGCCCTTGCCCCACGCCATTGACGACCACCAGACCCACAACGCCCATTATCTGGCTCGTGAAGGCGCTGCCTTCCTGATGCCGCAAGCGACAACTGGCGCAGCGCAGCTCGCTGAACGCCTGAACGAGGTGCTGATGCAACCCGAGAAACTCAACACCATGGCCGGCACCGCGCGTCGCCTGGCCAAACCTGCCGCAACCAGCACCGTGGTCGATATCTGCCTGGAGGTGGCCCATGGTTGAAAGCCAGAAAGCCATGCCGCAGCCCAAGATGGGCCGTATCCGCCGTATCCATTTCGTCGGTATCGGCGGCGTGGGCATGTGCGGTATCGCCGAAGTGCTGCTGAACCTGGGCTATGAAGTGTCCGGTTCCGACCTCAAGACCTCGCCGGTCACCGAACGCCTGGAATCGTTCGGCGCCGAGATCTTCGTCGGCCACCGCGCCGAGAACGCCGCCAGCGCCGATGTGCTGGTGGTGTCCAGCGCGATCAACCCGGCCAACCCGGAAGTCGCCACCGCGCTCGAACGCCGCATCCCGGTGGTGCCGCGTGCCGAGATGCTCGCCGAGCTGATGCGCTATCGCCACGGTATCGCCGTGGCCGGCACCCACGGCAAGACCACCACCACCAGCCTGCTGGCCTCGGTGTTCGCCGCCGGTGGCCTGGACCCGACCTTCGTCATCGGTGGCCGGCTGACCGCCGCTGGCACCAATGCGCAGCTGGGCACCAGCCGCTACCTGATCGCCGAAGCAGACGAAAGCGATGCCAGTTTCCTGCACCTGCAGCCGATGGTCGCCGTGGTCACCAACATCGACGCCGACCACATGGCGACCTACGAAGGCGACTTCAACAAGCTGAAGAAGACCTTCGTCGAGTTCCTGCACAACCTGCCGTTCTACGGCCTGGCCGTGATTTGCCTGGATGACCCGGTAGTGCGCGAGATCCTGCCGCAGGTCAAGCGCCCGACGGTCACCTACGGCTTCAGCGAAGAGGCCGACATCCGCGCCATCAATGTGCGCCAGCAGGGCATGCAGACCCACTTCACCGTGCTGCGCCGTGACTGCGAGCCGCTCGAGGTGTCGGTGAACATGCCGGGCAACCACAACGTGCTCAATGCCCTGGCCACCATCGCCATCGCCACTGACGAAGGCATCAGCGACGAGGCCATCGTCCAGGGCCTGTCCGGCTTCCAGGGCGTCGGGCGACGCTTCCAGGTGTACGGCGAGCTGCCGGTCGAAGGCGGCAGCGTGATGCTGGTCGACGATTACGGCCACCACCCGACCGAAGTTGCCGCGGTGATCAAGGCCGTGCGCGGCGGCTGGCCGAGCCGCCGCCTGGTGATTGTCTACCAGCCGCACCGCTACAGCCGTACCCGCGACCTGTACGACGACTTCGTGCAGGTGCTGGGCGACGCCAACGTGCTGCTGCTGATGGAGGTCTACCCGGCCGGTGAAGAGCCGATCCCGGGCGCCGACAGCCGCCAGCTGTGCCACAGCATCCGCCAGCGCGGCAAGCTCGACCCGATCTACATCGAACGTGGCGCCGAGCTGGCGCCGCTGGTGCAGCCGCTGCTGCGCGCCGGCGACATCCTGCTGTGCCAGGGTGCCGGTGATGTCGGCGGCCTGGCCCCGCAACTGATGAAAAGCCCGCTGTTCGCTGGCGCCAAGCAGGAGAAGTCGAAATGACCAGCGCCTACGACACGCTGCATTCCACCCTCGACGTCAACGCCTTCGGCCGCGTCGCCGTGCTGTACGGCGGCAAGAGCGCCGAGCGCGAGGTGTCGCTCAAGTCCGGCGCCGCGGTGATCGAAGCGCTGACCACTGCCGGTGTCGACGTGGTCGGCATCGACGTGGGCGATGACCTGCTGGCGCGCCTGCAGAACGAGAAGATCGACCGCGCCTTCATCATCCTCCACGGCCGTGGCGGTGAAGATGGCAGCATGCAAGGCCTGCTCGAGTGCCTGGGCATCCCCTACACCGGCAGCGGCATCCTCGCGTCGGCCCTGGCCATGGACAAGCTGCGCACCAAGCAGGTGTGGCAGAGCCTGGGGATTCCAACCCCGCGCCACGCCGTGCTGGCCAGTGAGCAGGATTGTGTTGCCGCCAGTGCGGAACTGGGCTTCCCGTTGATCGTCAAACCTGCCCATGAAGGTTCGAGCATCGGCATGGCCAAGGTGAACAGCGAGCAGGAACTGATCTCCGCCTGGCGAGCCGCCGCCACATACGATTCGCAAGTACTGGTCGAGCAATGGATTCACGGCCCGGAGTTCACCATCGCCGTGCTGCGTGGCCAGGTGCTGCCGCCGATCGCGCTGGGCACCCCGCATGTGTTCTACGACTACGACGCCAAGTACATCGCCAATGACACCCAGTACCGCATCCCATGCGGCCTGGACAGCGTCAAGGAACAAGAGCTGATCGACCTGACCGCGCGTGCCTGCGATGCCATCGGCATCGAAGGCTGGGGCCGGCTGGACGTGATGCAGGACGAGCAGGGCCGGTTCTGGCTGCTCGAAGTCAACACCGCACCTGGCATGACCGATCATAGCCTGGTGCCCATGGCGGCCCGCGCGGCCGGCCTGGACTTCCAGCAACTGGTGCTGGCGATCCTGGCCGACAGCGTAGCGACGCGAGGTTAACAGCCATGCAAGGCGCGATGATACGTCAGCAGCAACCCGTCCCCGGCCGCAGCAAGCCGGTGCCGCGTGGTGCCAGCCGACTGGTGGCCGACGAGCCCGTATCGGCGCGCCTGCCCCGTCCCAACTTCGGCGGCCTCAAGCGCCTGTTGTGGCCGGTGCTGCTGGTGGCTGCAGGCTTTGGCGCCTATGAAGGCGCGATCCGCCTGATGCCGTATGCCGACCGGCCGATCACCAAGATCGCCGTGCAGGGCGACCTCAGCTACATCAGCCAGCAGGCGGTGCAGCAGCGTATCGCGCCCTACGTGGCGGCGAGCTTCTTCACCGTTGACCTGACGGCCATGCGCGTCGAGCTGGAACAGATGCCATGGATCGCCCACGCCGAAGTGCGCAGGGTCTGGCCGGACGAAGTGGTAATCCGCCTGGAAGAACAGTTGCCGGTGGCGCGCTGGGGTGACGAGGCCCTGTTGAACAACCAGGGCCAGGCCTTCACCCCGCGCGAGCTGGCCAACTACGAGCATCTGCCGCAGCTGTTCGGGCCGCAGCGGGCTCAGCAACAAGTCATGCAGCAGTATCAGGTATTGAGCCAGATGCTGCGCCCCATGGGCTTTTCCATCGCTCGCCTGGAGCTGCGCGAGCGAGGCAGCTGGTTCCTGACCACTGGCGCGGGCAGCGCCGGGCCAGGCATCGAACTGCTGTTGGGGCGCGACCATCTGGTGGAGAAAATGCGCCGTTTCATTGCCATTTACGACAAAACGCTTAAAGACCAGATCACCACTATCGCCCGCATCGATCTGCGTTACGCCAACGGTCTGGCCGTTGGTTGGCGGGAACCGATTGCACCGACGACGGCCCAACCCGCCGTTGCGAAGAATTAGAGAGAGGCAGGACCATGGCAAACGCGCATAGCGGCAAAATGATCGTCGGGCTGGACATTGGCACCTCCAAGGTGGTGGCGCTGGTGGGTGAAGTCGGCGAAGACGGTACCCTGGAAATCGTCGGTATCGGTACTCACCCGTCCCGCGGCCTGAAGAAGGGCGTGGTGGTGAACATCGAGTCCACCGTGCAATCGATCCAGCGCGCCGTGGAAGAGGCCCAGCTGATGGCCGGTTGCCGCATTCACTCGGCGTTCGTCGGGGTTGCTGGCAACCACATCCGCAGCCTGAACTCCCACGGCATCGTCGCCATCCGCGATCGCGAAGTCAGCACCGCCGACCTTGAGCGCGTACTCGACGCGGCCCAGGCCGTGGCGATTCCGGCTGACCAGCGCGTGTTGCACACCCTGCCGCAGGACTACGTGATCGACAACCAGGAAGGCGTGCGCGAGCCACTGGGCATGTCCGGCGTGCGTCTGGAAGCCAAGGTCCACGTGGTCACCTGCGCGGTCAACGCCGCGCAGAACATCGAGAAGTGCGTGCGCCGCTGCGGCCTTGAGATCGACGACATCATCCTCGAGCAGTTGGCCTCGGCGTACTCGGTGCTGACCGACGACGAGAAAGAGCTGGGCGTGTGCCTGGTGGACATCGGTGGTGGCACCACCGACATCGCCATCTTCACCGAAGGCGCGATTCGCCACACCGCGGTGATCCCGATCGCCGGCGACCAGGTCACCAACGACATTGCCATGGCCCTGCGCACACCTACGCAGTACGCCGAGGAAATCAAGATCCGCTACGCCTGCGCCCTTGCCAAACTGGCTGGCGCCGGCGAGACCATCAAGGTGCCGAGCGTGGGCGACCGCCCACCGCGCGAGCTGTCGCGCCAGGCCCTGGCCGAGGTCGTCGAGCCTCGTTACGACGAGCTCTTCACCCTGATCCAGGCCGAGCTGCGCCGCAGCGGCTACGAGGACCTGGTGCCGGCCGGCATCGTCCTCACCGGCGGTACTGCGAAAATGGAAGGCGCCGTGGAACTGGCCGAGGAAATCTTCCACATGCCGGTACGCCTGGGCGTACCGCACAGCGTTCGGGGGCTGAGCGACGTGGTGCGCAACCCGATCTATTCCACCGGTGTGGGACTGCTCACCTACGGGCTGCAGAAGCAGTCCGAGGACCTGTCCCTGACCGGCATCAGCAACAGCAGCAACAACAGCTATGGCGATGAACCGAAGGCCCCGGTGCTTGAGCGACTCAAGCGTTGGGTCCAGGGCAACTTCTAAGTTTCAAAGCAGTAGTGGTAGGCGCAACAACTAGAGAACTGTAAGGAGAGGGAAAATGTTCGAGCTCGTAGACAACGTCCCGCAAAGCCCGGTCATCAAGGTGATCGGTGTGGGCGGTGGCGGCGGCAACGCCGTTAACCACATGGTCAAAAGCAACATTGAAGGCGTCGAGTTCATCTGCGCCAACACGGATGCCCAGGCGCTGAAAAACATTGGCGCGCGCACCATTCTGCAACTGGGTACCGGCGTGACCAAGGGCCTGGGCGCGGGTGCCAATCCGGAAGTCGGCCGTCAGGCCGCGCTGGAAGACCGTGAGCGCATCGCCGAAGTGCTGCAGGGCACCAACATGGTGTTCATCACCACCGGCATGGGTGGTGGTACCGGTACCGGTGCTGCGCCGATCATCGCCGAAGTGGCCAAGGAAATGGGCATCCTCACCGTTGCGGTGGTGACCCGTCCGTTCCCGTTCGAAGGCCGCAAGCGCATGCAGATCGCCGACGAAGGCATCCGCATGCTGGCTGACAGCGTCGACTCGCTGATCACCATCCCCAACGAGAAGCTGCTGACCATCCTGGGCAAAGATGCAAGCCTGCTGTCCGCCTTCGCCAAGGCCGACGACGTGCTGGCCGGCGCCGTGCGCGGTATCTCCGACATCATCAAGCGCCCTGGCATGATCAACGTCGACTTTGCCGACGTGCGCACCGTGATGAGCGAAATGGGCATGGCCATGATGGGTACCGGTTGCGCCAGCGGCCCGAACCGCGCCCGCGAAGCCACCGAGGCGGCGATCCGCAACCCGCTGCTCGAAGACGTCAACCTGCAGGGCGCCCGCGGCATCCTGGTGAACATCACCGCAGGCCCGGACCTGTCGCTGGGTGAGTACTCCGACGTGGGTAGCATCATCGAGGCCTTCGCCTCCGACCACGCCATGGTCAAGGTGGGTACCGTGATCGATCCGGACATGCGCGACGAACTGCACGTGACCGTGGTCGCTACTGGCCTGGGTGCGCGCATCGAGAAGCCGGTCAAGGTGGTCGACAACACCCTGCAGACCGCTCAGCAGGTTTACGAGTCCTCCAACCCGGCCCCGGTTCGCCAGGAGCAGCCAGCCGTGAACTACCGTGATCTGGAGCGCCCGACGGTAATGCGCAACCAGGCCCATGCAGGTGCCGCGGCGGCCGCTAAACTCAACCCACAGGACGATCTGGACTACCTGGATATCCCTGCGTTCCTGCGTCGTCAGGCCGATTGATGGAATTTATCAGGGGTATAAGGGTGATTGGTGTTCAGCAAAGGCCGGGTCTGTTATCATCCCCAGCCTTTGTTGATACCTGTTCGCATTATTTGCGCTGAAGCGGCCAATGCCATGATTAGACAACGCACCCTGAAGAATACCATCCGTGCCACGGGCGTCGGCCTGCACTCCGGGGAGAAGGTCTACCTGACCCTCAAGCCTGCGCCTGTCGACACCGGCATCGTCTTCCGCCGCGCCGACCTCGACCCTGTGGTCGAAATCCCGGCGCGCGCGGCCAACGTCGGCGAGACCACCATGTCCACGACGCTGGTCAACGGTGACGTCAAAGTCGATACGGTCGAGCACCTGCTCTCCGCCATGGCGGGCCTGGGCATCGATAACGCCTACGTCGAGCTCTCCGCCTCGGAAGTGCCGATCATGGATGGCAGCGCCGGACCTTTCGTATTCCTGATCCAATCGGCCGGCCTGGAAGAACAGGACGCACCGAAGAAGTTCATTCGCATCCTGCGCGAAGTGACAGTGGAAGAGGGCGACAAGCGCGCCACTTTCCTGCCGTTCGACGGGTTCAAGGTGAGCTTCGAGATCGACTTCGATCACCCGGTCCTCAAAGGCCAGACCCAAAGCGCGTCTGTAGACTTCTCCAGCACTTCGTTCGTGAAGGAAGTCAGCCGCGCGCGGACCTTCGGGTTCATGCGTGACATCGAGTACCTGCGCAAGCACAACCTTGCGCTGGGCGGCAGTGTCGAGAATGCCATCGTGGTCGATGAGACCGGCGTACTCAACGAAGACGGCCTTCGTTCCGAAGACGAATTCGTCAAGCACAAGATCCTCGATGCCATCGGCGACCTTTACCTGCTGGGCAACAGCCTGATCGGCGAGTTCAAGGGCTACAAGTCCGGCCACTCGTTGAACAACCAGCTGCTGCGCAAGCTGATTGCTGAAACCGACGCCTGGGAAGTGGTGTTCTTCGAAGATGCCAGCACGGCACCGATCTCGTACATGCGCCCTGTTGCGGCTGTGTAAGTTCGAACACTCTCTAGTTGTTGATCAAGGCCACCTTCGGGTGGCCTTTTTTATTTTCGCATTCAGTCGCTGCGCAGCTTCTGTGGGAGCAACTGTCTTGCCCACAATTTAAGTACCTGGCGCTATCCCTGTGGGAGCGGGTTTACCCGCGAACACGGGCGCAGCCCGTGCCATCCACCGCAGCGCATGCTTCGCGGGTAAACCCGCTCCTACAGGCCGCAGTCAGTTCGGCCGTGTTCAGTCTTTGTGCTGGGCGTGCGCGGCCAGCCGTTCCAGCGCGGCCTTGAGCTTCGGGTCGCTGATGCCTTCGGCTGAGCAGCGGATACTCTCGGCGGCATTCTCCGAAAGCTCCGGCCCCTGACCTTCGCGCTTGGCCGACACCAGCGGCGGCTGCACCTTGAACAGGATCCGCGTCAGGTTGGCAAAGGCTTCCAGCGCCAGCAGCTGACGCTGCAGGCGCTTCTGCTGGTAGCGCAGGCGGGTGGCCCAGTGGCCGTCGGTGACCACGAGCAACAAGGTGCCCTCTTTCCACGACGCCACATGGCAATGCTCGCGGGCGGCCGGTTGCAGCTGGCTTTCCAGAAGGCGCTGCAGATGCTCCAGGCGCTCGGCCTGGTTGAGCAACAGGCGCAGCGGCCGGGCCTTGCGCAGCAGGTCGGCGGGCGGGCGGGCGGGGGAGGGTTTGTAGGCCATCGAAGTTTTCGCCGCAAGTTACAAGATCGGCAGTCTAACAGATGCGGGTTTTTGTCACTGTCTGCCCCGGCCTCTTCGCGGGTAAACCCGCTCCCACGGGTTCGTAAACGCTTTGAGGCTTGAGGAAGTCCTGTGGGAGCGGGTTTACCCGCGAAGAGGCCCACACAGGCTCATCGGGCCGAAAACTGATGCAAGTCATTCTCGATACGTTTCATCTTCCGCCACCTTGAACTTGGCGAAAAAGCCCTTATGTTAGGCAGGCCCCATACATACGCTGTGCCAGTATCGTGGAAATCCACCACTTTCCTCACAATCGTTTCCGGGTAGAATGCTCGTTCGCATGCGGCCTCTGGGCTGCACGGGCGACTCATGGGGCCGCCCTCCATCCCTACGTGTGGAAGATCCTGCCGATATGTTTGCGCCTTTGTTAAAGAAACTTTTTGGAAGCAAGAACGAGCGCGAGATCAAACGCCTGCTCAAGACGGTAAGCACCGTCAATGCCTTCGAAGAGAAGATGGTGGCCCTCTCCGACGAACAGCTGCGGGGCAAGACCGCAGAGTTCAAAGAGCGCCTGGCCAAAGGCGAAACCCTCGACCAGTTGTTGCCTGAAGCCTTCGCTGTGGCCCGTGAGGCCGGCAAGCGCGTGATGGGCATGCGTCACTTCGACGTTCAGCTGATCGGCGGTATGACCCTGCACGAAGGCATGATCGCAGAAATGCGTACCGGTGAAGGCAAGACCTTGGTCGGTACCCTGGCCGTGTACCTCAACGCGCTGTCCGGCAAGGGCGTGCACGTGGTCACGGTCAACGACTACCTGGCCCGCCGTGACGCCAACTGGATGCGCCCGCTGTACGAATTCCTCGGCCTGACCGTGGGTATCGTCTCGGCATTCCAGCCGCCGGAAGAAAAACGCGCCGCCTACGCCGCCGACATCACCTACGGCACCAACAACGAATTCGGCTTCGACTACCTGCGCGACAACATGGCGTTCAGCGTCGACGAGAAGTTCCAGCGTGAGCTGAACTTCGCCGTGATCGACGAAGTCGACTCCATCCTCATCGACGAAGCGCGTACCCCGCTGATCATCTCCGGTCAGGCCGAAGACAGCTCCAAGCTGTACATCGAGATCAACCGCCTGATCCCGCGCCTCACCCAGCACATCGAGGAAGTCGAAGGCCAGGTGACCCAAGAGGGCCACTACAGCATCGACGAGAAGAGCCGCCAGGTCGAACTCAACGAGGCCGGCCACCAGTTCATCGAGGACATGCTCACCCAGTCCGGCCTGCTGGCCGAGGGCGAGAGCCTGTACTCCGCGCATAACCTGGGCCTGCTGACCCACGTCTACGCCGGCCTGCGCGCGCACAAGCTGTTCCACCGCAACGTCGAGTACATCGTCCAGGAAGGCCAGATCCTCCTGATCGACGAGCACACCGGCCGTACCATGCCGGGCCGTCGCCTGTCCGAAGGCCTGCACCAGGCCATCGAAGCGAAGGAAAACCTGAACATCCAGGCCGAAAGCCAGACCCTGGCTTCCACCACCTTCCAGAACTACTTCCGCCTCTACACCAAGCTGTCCGGCATGACCGGTACCGCCGACACCGAAGCGTTCGAGTTCGCCCAGATCTACAACCTCAACGTGATGGTCATCCCACCGAACAAGCCGTTGGCCCGTAAGGACTTCAACGACCTGGTGTACCTGACCGCCGATGAGAAGTACGCCGCGATCATCGCCGACATCAAGGAAAGCATGGCCCAGGGCCGCCCCGTGCTGGTCGGTACCGCGACCATCGAAACCTCCGAGCACATGTCCAACCTGCTCAAGAAGGAAGGCATCGATCACAAGGTCCTGAACGCCAAGTACCACGAAAAAGAAGCCGAGATCATCGCCCAGGCTGGTGCCCCAGGCGCGCTGACCATCGCCACCAACATGGCCGGCCGTGGTACCGACATCCTGCTCGGCGGTAACTGGGAGGCCGAAGTCGCCGCCCTGGACAACCCGAGCGCCGAGCAGATCGCCAAGATCAAGGCCGACTGGCAGAAGCGTCACCAGCAGGTCCTGGAAGCCGGTGGCCTGCACGTGATCGCCTCCGAACGCCACGAATCGCGCCGTATCGACAACCAGCTGCGTGGCCGTGCCGGCCGTCAGGGTGACGCCGGCTCCAGCCGCTTCTACCTGTCGCTGGAAGACAGCCTGATGCGCATCTTCGCCTCCGACCGGGTGAAGAACTTCATGAAGGCCTTGGGCATGCAGTCCGGTGAAGCCATCGAGCACCGCATGGTCACCAACGCCATCGAAAAAGCCCAGCGCAAGGTCGAAGGCCGCAACTTCGATATTCGTAAGCAACTGCTTGAATACGATGACGTGGCCAACGAACAGCGCAAGGTGATCTACCACATGCGCAACAGCCTGCTGGCCGCCGAAAACATTGGCGACACCATCGCCGAGTTCCGCCAGGAAGTGCTCGATGCCACCATCAGCCAGCACATTCCGCCGCAGTCGCTGCCTGAGCAGTGGGACGTTGCTGGCCTCGAGGCTTCGCTGGCCAGTGATTTCGCCATCAAGCTGCCGATCCAGCAGTGGCTCGACGAGGACGATCACCTCTACGAGGAAACGCTGCGCGAGAAGCTGATCGCCGAGATCACCAGCGCCTACAACGAGAAAGAGGACCAGGCTGGCGAAGACGCGCTGCGTACCTTCGAGAAGCAGATCCTGCTGCGTGTGCTGGACGACCTGTGGAAAGACCACCTGTCGACCATGGATCATTTGCGTCACGGCATTCACCTGCGTGGTTACGCGCAGAAGAACCCGAAGCAGGAGTACAAGCGCGAGTCGTTCACCCTGTTCCAGGAGCTGCTGGACTCGATCAAGCGCGACACCATCCGCGTGCTTTCGCACGTTCAGGTACGCCGCGAAGACCCGGTCGAAGAAGAAGCCCGCCTGCGCCGCGAAGCAGAGGAGCTGGCCAGCCGCATGCAGTTCCAGCACGCTGCCGCCCCTGGCCTGGAAAGCGAGCAACTGGCTGAAGAAGGCGCCGAAGTGGCCGTGGCCGCCGCGCCTGTGCGTAACGACCTCAAGCTGGGCCGCAACGAGCCGTGCTGGTGTGGTTCGGGCAAGAAATTCAAGCACTGCCATGGTCAGATCGAGTGATCTGAACCATCTGTTGTAACCTGACAACACCGGGGCCGCTGGGCGGCCCATTCGCGGCACAAGGCCGCTCCTACAGGAATCGCAACAACCTGTAGGAGCGGCCTTGTGCCGCGAATGGGGCGCGAAGCGGCCCCGCTTCCATCACCTGTTCACCGTATTTTCTAGGAGCGCTCTAATGGCTGTTGGTCTTGGTCCTTTGCCCACCCTGCACCCGGTTCCCGGTTTCGAACTCGGCATCGCCTCGGCGGGCATCAAGCGCCCCGGGCGCAAGGATGTGGTGGTGATGCGCTGTGCCGAAGGCTCCAGCGTTGCCGGCGTGTTCACCCTCAACGCGTTCTGCGCCGCACCGGTGATCCTCTCCAAGCAGCGCGTGCAGGGCACCGTGCGCTACCTGCTGACCAACACCGGCAATGCCAACGCCGGCACCGGCGCCCCAGGCCTGGCCGCCGCTGAGCGCACCTGCGCCAAACTGGCCGAACTGACCGGCGTGCCTGCCGAGTCGGTACTGCCGTTCTCCACCGGCGTGATCGGTGAGCCGCTGCCGGTCGAGAAGATCGAAGGCGCGTTGCAGGCCGCCCTCGACAACCTGTCCGAGAACCACTGGGCCGAAGCCGCCACCGGCATCATGACCACCGACACCCTGCCCAAGGGTGCCAGCCGCCAGTTCCAGTTCGACGGCAAGACCATCACCGTCACCGGTATCAGCAAAGGCGCCGGCATGATCCGCCCGAACATGGCCACCATGCTCGGCTACATCGCCACCGACGCTAAAGTCGCACCGCAGGTACTCAAAGACCTGATGCTCGACGGCGCCAACAAGTCGTTCAACCGCATCACCATCGACGGCGACACCTCGACCAACGACTGCTGCATGCTGATCGCCACCGGCAAGGCCGACGTGCCGGAAGTGACCGAAGCCCGCGGCGAGCTGTTCGAGGCGCTGAAAAAGGCCGTGTTCGAAGTGTGCATGGACGTGGCCCAGGCCATCGTGCGTGACGGCGAAGGCGCCACCAAGTTCGTCACCGTGCAAGTCAACGGCGGCGGCAACCACCAGGAATGCCTGGACGTCGGCTACGCCGTGGCCCACTCGCCGCTGATCAAGACCGCGCTGTTCGCCTCCGACCCGAACTGGGGCCGCATCCTCGCCGCGGTAGGCCGTGCCGGCGTGCCAGAGCTGGATGTCAGCCTGATCGACGTCTACCTCGACAACGTCTGCATCGCCAGCCAGGGTGGCCGCAGCCCGAGCTACACCGAGGCGCAGGGTTCTGCAGTGATGGCCCAGGAAGAGATCACCATCCGCATCGAGCTGGGCCGTGGCCAGTGCAGCGAAACCATCTGGACCACCGACCTGTCCCACGAGTACGTGAAGATCAACGCCGAATACCGCACCTGATCCGACCCATTGCGGGGCAAGCCCGCTCCCACGATTATCGGCGTGGGAGCGGGCTTGCCCCGCGATGCTCCCTCCGCCATGCAACATGGAGCCGCCCCATGAGCTATCACCTGATCATCGGCGACAAGCTGTATTCCTCCTGGTCGCTGCGCGGCGCCCTGGCCCTTGAACTGGCCGGCACGCCCTACGAAGAAACCCTGGTCAAACTCAACCAGCCCGACACCCGCCAACGCCTGCTGGCGTTCTCGGCCACCGGCAAGGTACCGCTGCTCAAGACCGAGCACGGCGTGATCGCCGACTCCCTGGCCATCGCCGAATACCTCAACGAACAGCATCCTGACGCCAGGCTCTGGCCTGAAGACGTCGCCAGCCGCGCCCAGGCGCGTTCGGCCTGCGCGCAGATGCACAGCGGCTTCTTCGCCCTGCGCGGTGCCATGCCGTTCGACCTGTCCCGCGACCAGGCGCTGGAGAACATGCCGCTGGACGTGCAAGTCGATATCGACCGTATCGTCGCCCTGTGGTCCGAGTGCCGTCTGCTGGCCAAGGACCAAGGCCCGTTCCTGTTCGGCCGGCCGACCCTGGCTGATGCCTTCTTCGCCCCGGTGGCCGTGCGCCTGCGCACCTACCGCGTTGCAGTGCCCGCTGAAGCTGCGGCCTACATCGAAACCATTTACCAGTGGCCGGCCTTCCAGGCCTGGCAGCAGGCTGGCCTGGCGGAGCGTGCAGGGTGAAGCGCATTCATGTAGTTGCCGCCGTCATCCGCGGCGCCGACGGGCGCATCCTGATTGCCCGCCGTGCCGACACCCAGCACCAGGGCGGCCTGTGGGAGTTTCCCGGCGGCAAGCTGGAGGAGGGCGAGGGCGTCGAAGCGGCGCTGGCCCGTGAGCTACGCGAAGAGCTGGGTATCGAGGTCAGCCGTTCGCGGCCCCTGATCAAGGTCAGTCACGACTACCCGGACAAGCAGGTGCTGCTGGACGTGCGCGAGGTGGATGCCTTCACCGGCGAGCCCCATGGCGCGGAAGGGCAGCCGTTGGCCTGGGTGGCGCCACGCGACCTGGGCCAGTACGACTTCCCTGAAGCCAACAAGCCGATCGTCGCCGCCGCGCGCCTGCCGGATCAGTACCTGATCACGCCGGATGGGCTGGAGGTGCCGGAGCTGCTCAAGGGCATCCAGAAGGCCGTGGCCAATGGCATCAAGCTGATCCAGCTGCGCGCCCCGGACATGTACGACCCCAAGTACCGCGACGTTGCCGTGGATGCGGTCGGGCTGTGCGCCGGCAAGGCCCAACTGATGCTCAAGGGGCCGCTGGAGTGGCTGGGCGACTTCCCGGCGGCCGGTTGGCACCTCACGGCGGCGCAGCTGCGCAAGTACGCCGCCAAAGGCCGCCCGTTCCCGGAGAACCGCTGGCTGGCGGCGTCCTGCCACAGCGCCGAAGAACTGGCGCTGGCCGAGCAGATGGGCGTGGATTTCGTCACCCTGTCGCCGGTGCAGGCGACCCAGACGCACCCGGATGCCACACCGCTCGGTTGGGATGAGGCGCAGCGCTTGATCGGCACGATCAGCCGCCCGGTGTTTCTGTTGGGTGGGGTTGGGCCGGGTGAGCGGCAGCAGGCCTGGGATGCCGGTGCTCAGGGCGTGGCGGGGATTCGGGCGTTCTGGCCTGAGGTTTGAGCCACTCGTGAGAGGGACCGCTTTGCGGTCCCTTCGCCGGCAAGCCGGCTCCCACGCGGACCGGCGCAGGCCTCAAACCATGCGCAATCCTGTGGGAGCTGGCTTGCCAGCGAATGGGCTGCGCAGCAGCCCCGGCAATCTCAGGCCTCAGGTTTAGCCGCAGGCTGCCACAGCACTTCGGCTACGCCCTGCCGCCGCCCGATAATCCGCGCTGCCACGAACAACAGATCCGACAACCGGTTGATATACGCCAATCCCACCCCCTCCAGTGGCTCAACGGCATTCAACTGCTGACACCGCCGCTCCGCCGCCCGTGCCTGGCTGCGGCACACATGAGCCTGGGCCACCAGCGCCGAGCCACCCGGCAGGATGAAGTTCTTCAACGGCCCCAATTCATCGTTCCAACGATCGATGGCCGCTTCGAGGCGCTCGACCTCGGCAGCGGTCAATGCCTGGTAGCTGGGCATGGCCAGCTCGCCACCCAGGTCGAACAAGCGGTGCTGACACGGCGCCAGTACCTCGACCAGCTCTTGCAGGCCGGCCTCGGCCAATCCGGCCAGCAACACCCCAAGCTGGCTGTTGAGGCTGTCCACCTCGCCGATCGCCTCGATCCGTGGATGGTCCTTGGGCACCCGGCGGCCATCGCCCAGGCCGGTTTCACCCTTGTCGCCGGTGCGGGTGTAGATCTTCGACAGGCGATAGCCCATGTCACGTCTCCGTTTTGGTGGTGGCCGGCAGGCCGAGGGGCAGGCGCAGGGTGAAGCAGGTGCCCTGGCCGGGCGTGGAGTGCACTTCCATCTGCCCTTTGTGGTTGTTGGTAATGATGAAGTACGAGACCGACAGGCCAAGGCCGGTGCCCTGGCCGATCTCCTTGGTGGTGAAGAATGGCTCGAAGGTGCGCTTGCGCACGGTCTCGGGCATGCCCACGCCATTGTCCTCCACCTGGATTTCCGCCCAGGGCGGGTTGAGCCGGGTGCGCAGGGTGATTCGCCCCGGCTCGCTGGGCTGCGGGCGCTGGTGGATGGCCTGGGCGGCGTTTTTCAGCAGGTTGAGCAGCACCTGCTCCAGTTCGTTGGCGGTGCCGGGCACCGCCCCGAGCTGCGGGTCGAACTGGCGGACGATGGCCTGGCCCTTGAAGTCGAAGCCGATGGCCAGGTCGAAGTCGTTGCCGGCGATTTCCACCGCCTGGTCGATCAGCGCCGGCAGGTCGCAGGGCGCCAGCTGACGGTTGCTGAGGCGGCTGAAACTGAGCATGTGGGTGACGATCTTCGCCGCCCGGGCGCCGGCCTGCTGGATGCCGTCGAGCAGTTGCGGCACTTCGCGGCTGTCCAGGTAGCGGTTGACGGCCGGCAGGTCCAGGCCCAGCTCGGTGGCCTGTTCCTGGTTGCGTGGCAGCTCCGGCGACAGGCGCCGGCGGATGTTCTGCACGTTGTGCAGGATCGCTCCCAGCGGGTTGTTGATCTCATGGGCCATGCCCGCAGCCAGGCCACCGACCGAGAGCATCTTCTCCGACTGCACCATCATTTCTTCCAGCGACAGGCGCTGGGTGATGTCGTCGATACGGATCACCACGCCACGGCCGCCGCCGCCGGTCAGCGGGTAGAAGGTCAGGGCGTAGTGGCGCAGGTCGTCGCCCTTGGGCCAGGTGACCCGCTCGATCTTCGCCACTCGGTGCTTCTCGACGCTTTCCTTGAGCTGCGGCAAGAACGGCTTGAGCGGCGCGAAGGCCAGGAAGATCGGCTGGTTCAGCGCTTCGTCCAGCGGTGTGCCGGAAAGCACCGTGGCTTCGTGGTTCCACTGGGTGACGTAAAGCTGCTCGTCGAGGGCGATCAGCGCCGAGGGCATGGAGTCGATGATGCTGTTCAGGTAGTTCTGGAAGCCCGTGAGTTTCTTTTCGATCTTGCTGCGCACCTGGACTTCCAGCTCCAGCTTGCGGTTGGTGTGGCGGGTTTCTTCCGCCAGGCCCTGGGCCTGGTCGTAGGCCTGCTGAAACTCGTCGCGGGCGCCCTTGAGCTGCTGCTCGCGGGCTTCGATGCGCGACAGCATGGTGTTGAACGCATCGGCCAGGCTGCCGATCTCGTCATCGTTGCCGCGCTGGGCCCGCAGGGCGTAGCTCTCTTCCCGGGTGACCTGGCGCGACAGTTCTTCGAGGTTGTTGATCGGCAGGGTGATCAAGCGCTTGATCTGCCGGGCGATGACCAGCCACAGCAGGATGCTGAATATCAGGATCGCCAGGCTGGCGGAGAGGGTGCCGGTGTAGAACGCCATCGGCAGCTCGCTGCTGGCCACCAGCAGCAGGTGCGCGGGCGGGTTGGCGTTGCGCGGCAGGCGGATCAGCTGGGTGCTGCGAAACTCCATCAGGCGCCAGCCGTCGATGTTGCGATAACGCTTGGGCAGGGTGAGGGCGTCGCCGTGCTGGAGCTGGGCGAGCATCTGCCCATCGCCACCGTAGATGGCCGCCGCGCGCAACGGCGAGTAGCTGTCGAGCTCCTTGAGCAGGGCGCTGGCGGTCTCCGGGGAGTCGCCGGCCCGGGAGGACAGTTGCGGGTTGGACACCAGCTTGCCGATGGTCTGCAGCGCCTGGGGCGCCATGCTTTCCTGGGTGATCCAGTAGGCGGCGCTGATGAACGCCAGGTTGGCGACCAGCAGGATGGTGACCAGCAGCACCAGCAGGGCCGCCAGCAGTTTCTGCCCGACCGGGAGGTTTTCCAGGCGTTGGCGCAGGCTCATGAGTCAGGGGGTATCCATGTCCGGTGGATGGGCCAGTCAGTCGCTGGGTAGGCCGCGGGCCTTCAGGCTATCGACCAGGCGCCGTTGCAGGTGTTCCAGCTGCGGTACGCTTGCCCCGTGCCGGGCGGCGACGCGGCAGGCGTGACCAAGCAGGTAATGGACCTCGGTGCGCCGGCCATGACGCACGTCCTGGTACATGGAAGAGTAGTTGGCGGCGGTGGCGAGGATCACCCGTTGCACTTCTTCCTTCAGGTCGTTGGCGGCCTCGGGCTGGCCGCAGCGCAGCAGCAGGTTGGCCAACTCGTCGCACAGCTGGTCGACTTCGGTCAGGTGCCCGAGCAGCCCACCGTTCTGGCAGTCGTGCAGCACGGTCAATGGGTTGATGGCGCAGTTGAGCGCCAGTTTGCGCCACAGCCGCGAAAGGATGTCGACGTTCCACTGGGCGGGAATACCGGCGTCGTGGAGGTCGTCGAACCACGCTGGCACGGCGGGGTTGAGCGGGTTGCCCAGCCAGTTGAAGCCATGGCCGGCGAAGCGCACCTGCCAGTCCGCTTCGCGGAACGCGCCCTCGGTGCTGGAGGCGAAGATGCAATGGGCATGGGGCACCTGGTCGGCCACCTCATCCTGGCTGCCCAGGCCGTTCTGCAGCAGCACCAGTTCGGCACCCTCGGCCAGCCGTGGGGCCAGGCGTGCCACGGCGGGGGCCGCGTCATAGGCCTTGCAGGCCACCAGTAAACGGTGGATAGGGCCGGGCGCATCGTGGGTTTCGCCGGGGATCGCGTAGAGGCTGCTGTGGTCCTGTTCGACCAGGGTCAGCCCGCCGATGGCCTGGTAGGCCGCCAGGCGTTGCTCGTCGCGCAGGATCAGGCGGACCGCCTTGCCGGCGCGGGCCAGGCGGCAGGCCCAGAGGCTGCCGAGGCTACCGGCGCCGAGAATATGCCAGGTGCTGCTCATCTGCGTTTCGCAACCCGTTATAATGAGCCCGCATTTTAACCCCCTAACCCTGACGCGCTCCATCTTCAAGCTGAGCGCGCTGTTTTTTTATGGAGAACCGCCATGCCTTCGTTCGACGTGGTATCGGAACTGGACAAGCACGAAGTCACCAACGCCGTGGACAACGCGGTGAAGGAACTGGACCGCCGCTATGACCTCAAGGGCAAGGGCACCTTCGAGTTCAAGGACAAGGAGCAGACCGTGATGCTGACCGCCGAGGCCGAGTTCCAGCTCGAGGCGATGGTCGAGATCCTGCGTCTGGCCCTGGTCAAGCGCAAGATCGACGTCAAGTGCCTGGAAGTGAAGGACGCCTATCCCTCCGGCAAGGAAGTGAAGCAGGAAGCCAAGTTCCGCGAAGGCATCGACAAGGACCTGGCGAAAAAGATCGTTGCCCACATCAAGGACGCCAAGCTCAAGGTCCAGGCTTCGATCCAGGGTGAGCAGGTTCGCGTCACCGGCAAGAAGCGTGACGACCTGCAGGAGGCGATCGCTGCGCTGCGCGCCAAGGAGTTCGACATGCCGCTGCAGTTCAACAACTTCCGCGACTGATCGGGGCAGGGCAGGAACCTTGATGGCTCAATGATGTCCATCGGTTCCTGCGGTCGCTGCATGCTGTGCGGCCCGTTTCAATGTGCTTTTTGCCGCTTGGCATCAGGAGAGCAAGACGATGGATTTGAATGCAGAGGTCGACCAGCTGGTTCGCCAGTCGCAGACTTGGGTACCGCTGATCATGGAATACGGCAGCCGCCTGCTGCTGGCCTTGCTGACGCTGGCGATCGGCTGGTGGATCATCAGCAGGGTCAGTGCTCGGCTGGGCAAACTGGTTGGCCTGAAGGCCGACGCGGCGTTGCAGGGCTTCATCAGTACCCTGGCCAACATCGTGCTGAAAGTCCTGTTGATGGTCAGCGTGGCGTCGATGATCGGCATCGAGACAACCTCGTTCGTCGCTGCCATCGGTGCCGCCGGCCTGGCCATCGGCCTGGCCTTGCAGGGCAGCCTGGCGAACTTCGCCGGGGGCGTGCTGATCCTGATGTTCCGCCCGTTCCGCATCGGCGACTGGATCGAAGCCCAGGGCGTGGCGGGCACCGTGGACAGCATCCAGATCTTCCACACCGTGCTGCGTACCGGTGACAACAAGACGGTGATCATGCCCAACGGCAGCCTGTCCAACGGCATCATCACCAACACCAACCGTCAGCCGACCCGCAAGGTGGTGTTCGACGTGGGCGTCGACTATGACGCCGACCTGCAGAAGGCCCGCAATGTGCTGCTGGAGTTGGCCCAGGACCCGCGTGTGCTGCAGGACCCGGCGCCGCAGGCGGTGGTGTCGACTTTGGGTGACAGTTCGATCACCGTGTCGCTGCGCATCTGGACCAAGACTGCCGACTACTGGGACGTGATGTTCATGCTCAACGAGCATGCCCGTGACCGGCTCAAGGCCGAAGGGATCGACATTCCCTTTCCGCAGCGGGTGATCCGTGTGGTGCAGGAGACTGCCCTGCAATAAACCTGCTTCGACAGTCGGGGCCGCTGCGCGCCCCTTCGCGGGTAAACCCGCTCCCACAGGGTTCACGCTTAACCTGTGGGAGCGGGTTTACCCGCGAAGGGGCGCAAAGCGGCCCCGGCTTTTTCTGCCCCTTACACTTGCTCACAGCAATCCTCCGTCATTTCTGGCATATAGCCTGACCCCACCCGTCCCCACCTGATACTGATCATGAAACCACTGCTGTATATCACCCCTCTGAGAGCCTTGCTGTTCGGCCTGACCCTGGCGCTGTTCGAGCTGCTGACCTACCTGGCCAGCGATGCCGTCATGCCTGCCATGCCGGTCGTGGTCGGCGACCTGGACGCCAGCCCCGAATTCATCCCCCACGCTCTCAACCTCTACCTGCTGGGCGGGGTGGTGCTGCAATGGCTGATCGGCCCGCTCGCCGACCGTTACGGCCGGCGCCCGCTGCTGCTGACGGGCTGCCTGTTCTTCGGCGTGGCTTGCCTGGCGACGTTCTGGGTACATGACATCGGCCTGTTCAACCTGCTGCGCCTGCTGCAGGGCATCGGCCTGGGCTTCGTGGTCACGGTCAGCTACCCGGCCCTCAACGAGGCGTACAGCGAGGCCGACGCGGTGCGCATGATGGCGTTGCTGGCCAACATCGCCCTGCTGTCGCCGCTGCTCGGGCCGCTGGTGGGCACCTTGATGCTGCAGTGGCTGGACTGGCGCTGGCTGTTCGTGGCGTTCGCGGTCGGTGCGGTGCTGTGCTGGCTGCTGCTGTACCGCTTGATGCCGGAAACCCTGGGGGTGGAACGCCGCGACGGCTCACGCCTGCCGTTCACGCCGATCCACCTGCTGCCGCTGTTGGCCGGCTATGGTCAGTTGCTGACCAACCGCCGGTTTGTCGCGGGCAGCGCGGCGCTGGGACTGGTCGGGTTGCCGCTGATCGGCTGGATCGGCCTGTCGCCGGTGCTGCTGATCCACGACGAAGGCCTGAGCACGATGGACTACGCGCTGTGGCAGTTGCCGGTGTTCGCCGGGCTGATCCTCGGCAACCTGATCATCAACCGCATCGCCGACCGCTATCCGCTGCCGGCACTGGTTCGCGGGGCCCTTTGGCCTTATCTGGCGGGCCTGTCGTTGATGGTCGCGGCGACCTGGTACTGGCCGACAGTGACCAGCGTGGTGGCCGGCATGTCGCTGTACGCGCTGGGGCTGGGTGTGGCCAACGCCGTGCTGTACCGCATGACGCTGTTCGCCAGCGAACAGAGCAAGGGGCTGGTGTCGGCGATGCTGGGGATGATCACCATTGCCTTGCTGGGGCTGGGGGGCGCTGTGTTGGCGATGCTCGGAGCGGGTGCCAGCCTGATGCACTTCGCCGTGGCGGCAGGCATAGCAGGGGCGCTAGCGCTGTGGCCGTTGTGGTTCGTGGTGGGCAGGCGCTCTGGGGAAGGGGCGGTGACACAGTAGAAACAGCGCGGGGCAAGTCGCAGTGACTTGCCCCGCGATGAGGCCTTTGAAGGCCTAGTTCTGTTCAGCTGCCGGACTCTCCACCGGCACCGGCTTTCCCCGACCGGCTTCCTGCCGCCACTGCAGGGCGATCAGGATCAAGGTCGGCACGCCCAGCAGGGCGGTGATCAGGAAGAAATCGTGGTAGCCGAACTTCTCCACCATCACCCCTGAATAGCCGCCGATCAGGCGCGGCAGCAGCAGCATGATCGAGCTGAGCAGGGCATATTGCGTAGCCGAGAACTTCAGGTTGGTCAGGCTCGACAGGTAGGCGACGAACGCCGAGGTGGCCAGGCCCGAACTGAAGTTGTCCAGCGAGATGGTCACCACCAGCATTTCCAGGTTCGGCCCCATGTCGGCCAGCATCAGGAACAGGATGTTGGTCGCCGCCGACGCCGCGCCGCCGATGAACAGGATCGGCAGGATGCCGAAGCGCACGATCAGCAGGCCGCCGGCACCGGCACCGACCAGAGTCATGATCAGGCCGAAGATCTTGCTGACGCTGGCGATCTGGTCCTTGGTAAAGCCCATGTCGATGTAGAACACGTTGGCCATCACGCCCATCACCGTGTCGGACATGCGGTAGGTGGCGATCAACCCGAGCAGCAGCAGGGCCTGCCAGCGGTAGCGGCTGATGAAGTCGTTGACCGGGGTGAGCACCGGGGCCAGGCCGCGACGGCCGAGGGACGACAGGCACGCCCAGCTCAGCAGTGCATAGAGCAGCAGGCGCAGGAAGGCGCGGTCTTCGAGCAGCAGGTCGAGCGGTGTGGCGTCGCCGAACAGCACGCTGGCCCAGTCGGTGTTGAACATCTGGGTGAAACTGGCGGGTACCGAAACCAGCAGGATGATCAGTACGAACACCGACGCCAGCTGGTGCATCAGCCCATAGCGCGCCGCTGACAGCTGGGTACGCAGCGGTACCGGGGGTTCACGCATGATCAGCGTGGTGAACACCGCTGGCAGCATCAGCACGCCGAACAGCACGTAAGTGCCGGTCCAGGCCTGATGCAGGTAGCTGAAACCGGTGGAGCCGAACCACTCGGCGAAGAACAGTGCGCCGGCCGTGGCCAGCAGGGCGGCGACCCGGTAGCCGGCCATGTAGCTGGCGGCCAGCGCAGCCTGGCGCTGGTCGTCGGCGATTTCCAGGCGATAGGCATCGACGGCGATGTCCTGGGTAGCCGAGGCAAAGGCCACCAGCACCGCCAGCGCGACCAGCCATGACAGATGCTTCTGCGGGTCGCAGAAGCCCATGCCGACCAGGCCCAGCACCACCAGCACCTGCGACAGCAGCAACCACGAACGGCGCCGACCCATGCCGCCGAGCAGCGGCAGGCGCCATTGGTCGAGCAGGGGTGACCACACCCACTTGAAGGCATACGCCAGGCCGATCAGGCTGGCGTAACCGATGGTTTCGCGCGCCACACCCGCCTCGCGCAACCAGACCGACAGGGTCGAGAACACCAGCATGTACGGCAGGCCGGCGGCGAATCCGAGCAGCAGAAGTACCAAGGTTGACGGGCTGGCATAGGCAGCGAGCGCAGCGCGCCAGGTTTTACGGGGCATGGGCCAACATCTGCCTCAAGTTTGCGAAAACAAAGCGCGCACTCTAACCGCTGTGCTCCATCGGGCGCCAGCCATGGCGCGCCATATCCACACGATTATTGGCTACATTCACGCCTTCTGCGCGCAGACGGGCGCGCTGTTCGTCGCCGGATGGGGTGCCCAGGGCAAGGCTCAGGCGCCCACCCGCGCCGAGCACCCGGTGCCACGGCAGGCGGGTGTCCGCGGGCAGTTGCCCGAGGGTGCGGCCAACCCAGCGTGCCGCGCGGCCAAGGCCGGCCAGCTCGGCGAGCTGGCCGTAGCTGACCACCTTGCCCGGCGGTACTTGGCCGAGCACCGAATACAACGCCATCCGTCGGGCTTCGGCATCTTCAGGTGGGGGAGCAGAGGTGGCGGACATCAGAGCCCCCTTGGCCTGTAGATGAAACCGGACGGATGGCAACGGCAAACAAGAGTGGAACTCATCGGCATGGTCTGGGTCTGTCCTTGCTCATGGCGTGGGCATCCGGATAATGCCCGGCTTTTTTCGGCAAATCGAATCCGTAGTCCCCTTATGTTCTCAAGAATCTTGCTCTGCTTCTTCGCTGTATCGCTTTGCACCTCGGCGCTGGCCGATACCGTGTGGATGAAGAACGGCGATCGACTCACTGGCAAGATTACCGTCTTCGATGGCGGTAAGTTGCTGCTGGAGACCACATACGGTGGTTCGATCGCCTTGGACTGGAAACAGGTCAAGACCCTTGAGAGCGACCAGGAACTGCTGGTCAAGCAGGACGCCTACAGCGGCGAGAAGGCCAAGTCACTCAAGGCTGCCGAACCAGGCAAGGTGACCTTGGCCAACGGTGATGCGCCCAAGACCGTGGAGCTGGCGAGCATCGAGCAGATCATGAAGCCCCGGCCGCTGGTCGAGGACTTTCTGTGGAAAGGCAATGTCGACGTGGCGCTGGACTACAAGCGCGCCGAGAACGACACCGACGACTACGACGTCAGCTTCAAGACCTCCGCGCGCCACGGTCGCTGGCGGCACAACGCCGAAGGCGAATACAACCGCGAGAGCAAGGACGAGGTCACCACCGCCAACAACTGGAGCGCCGAATATGCGCTCGACCGTTTCATCACCGAGAAATGGTTCTGGCAGGGGCGCCTGGAGTACAAACGCGACCAGATCGAAGAGCTGGCGCGCCAGCGTACCGTCGGTACTGGCCCGGGCTACCAGTTCTGGGATGACGAGTTGGGGGCGTTCTCGTTGGGCTCGCTGATCAACCGCACCGATTACCAGTACCGTGACGGCGGCAAGGACAACTTCTACGCCGCGGCCGTGAAGTGGGACTACACCCGTTACCTGATCGGCAAGAAGGTGCAGTTCTTCACCAATGGCGAGGTAGGCAAGCCGTTTGGTGGCGTTGCCGACTATGCACTGGATGCGGAAATGGGGCTGCGCTACAAGGTCACCGAATGGGCTTCGCTCAACCTCAAGGCGGAAAAAGACCTGATCAAGGGCACCGATGATCGTGATCTCGACAAGACCCGCTACACCGCCGGTTTCGGCGTGACCTGGTAGGCCCCGGGCCGGTACGCGACCGGCCTGTCTGGCAGCTGGCGGTGATAATGCTTATCTTGTCTGTCACCCCGCCCATCGCCAGGAGCTCGTTTCGTGAGTACCAACGCCCTTCGCCCCGCCCGGGAACTGCTGCTCAAGGAGTACCGTGGCGTGCTCTCCACCCATTCCAAGTCGATGCCGGGCTTCCCGTTCGGTTCGGTGGTCCCCTACTGCCTGGACGCCGATGGGCACCCCGTCATTCTTATCAGCCGTATCGCCCAGCACACCCACAACTTGCAGAAGGACCCCAAGTGTTCGTTGCTGGTTGGCGAACGTGAGGCTGAGGACGTGCAGGCAGTCGGGCGCCTGACGGTGATGGCCGAGGCGCACAAGCTCAACGACGAGGCGGCCATCGAAGCTGCCGCCGCGCGCTACTACCGCTATTTCCCGGAGTCGGCGAACTACCACAAAGCCCACGATTTCGACTTCTGGGTACTGCTGCCGGTGCGCCACCGCTACATCGGCGGTTTCGGCGCGATTCACTGGCTCGACCAAGTCACCCTGGCCAACCCCTTTGCCGGCGCTGGCGAAGCGAGCATGATCGAACACATGAACAGCGACCATGCCAATGCGATCGCCCACTATGTCGCGCTGAGCAGCCTGCCGAGCACGACAGCGGCTGAAATGGTCGGCATCGACAGCGAAGGCATGCACCTGCGCATCGGCCAGGCGGTGTACTGGCTGGCCTTCCCAACAACTTGTAATACCCCGACACAAGTCCGTGAAGCCCTGGTGCTGCTGGCCCGTGCCGAACAGTGGCCGACGGTGGCGCGCGCAGAGGGTTGAAAAAACGCCTGCACGCATCCATCTGATGCTCCTACAGGAAGATGTTCTTCCGTCGAGGAATGAGTGATGCGTGCCTTTTTACTGCTGTTTCTCCTTTTCCCTGTGCTGGAGCTGTTCGTCTTCGTCAAGGTCAGCGCGGCCATCGGTTTCTTCCCGGCGCTGCTGTTGATCATTGCCGGCTCCGCACTGGGGGTATTGGTGATGCGCGTAGCTGGCCTCGCGACCGCCCTGCGTGCCCGTGAGAGCCTGCAGCGCGGCGAGTTGCCCGCCGAAGAAATGTTCCAGGGGCTGATGATGGCGGTGGGTGGTGGCCTGTTGCTGCTGCCGGGCTTCATCAGTGACGTGCTGGGCCTGCTGTGCCTGCTGCCGTTCACCCGCCGCCTGGTGGCTGGCAAGCTGCGCCGCCGTGCCGAAGAGCAGGCCCTGCGCCAGCGGGCGTTCCAGGACGACCCGTTCCAGGCCCAGCCCCGTGATCCCGGCCACCGCCCCAATGTGATCGAAGGCGAGTACGAGCGCCGCGACAAGTAATCGGGCAATTGAACCTGGGGTCGGCGCAGCGCCGCTCCCACGAATGGTTTTGAACGCCTGATGAAAATTTTTCCGTAGCAAACCTTGTAATCGAATAAGGCGGCCTCATGTATGTGGTCACCGCAAGGTTTCTGGTGGTGACACCAGACATGACACAGGTGGTTCGCCCTTCGCGGGCCACCCCCGGCAACGCCGGACCGCATCAACCCGCCGGTGCTGACACCGGCCGATGAAAACCACTATTTGGGAGAGATCGACAATGAAGCTTCGTCCTCTGCATGACCGCGTCGTTATCCGTCGCAGCGAAGAAGAATCGAAAACCGCTGGCGGTATCGTCCTGCCGGGTTCGGCCGCTGAAAAACCGAACCGCGGCGAAGTCGTCGCTGTCGGCACCGGTCGCATCCTGGACAACGGCGAAGTTCGCGCGCTGGCCGTGAAAGTGGGTGACAAAGTGGTTTTCGGCCCTTACTCGGGCAGCAACACCGTGAAAGTCGATGGCGAAGACCTGCTGGTCATGGCCGAGAACGAAATCCTGGCCGTTGTCGAAGGCTGATTTCCCCGACTTCCCGTTACTCCAAAGAATTCCAAGGATTAAACGATCATGGCTGCTAAAGACGTAAAATTCGGCGATTCCGCCCGTAAGAAAATGCTGGTTGGTGTCAACGTTCTGGCTGACGCGGTAAAAGCGACCCTGGGCCCGAAAGGCCGCAACGTGGTCCTGGCCAAGAGCTTCGGCGCGCCGACCATCACCAAGGACGGCGTTTCCGTCGCCAAAGAAATCGAGCTGAAAGACGCCTTCGAAAACATGGGCGCCCAGCTGGTCAAGGAAGTTGCTTCCAAGGCCAACGACGCTGCCGGTGACGGCACCACCACCGCTACCGTCCTGGCTCAGGCCATCGTCAACGAAGGCCTGAAAGCCGTCGCTGCCGGCATGAACCCGATGGACCTCAAGCGCGGCATCGACAAGGCCACCGCCGCCGTTGTCGCCGAGCTGAAGAACCTGGCCAAGCCATGCGCCGATTCCAAGGCCATCGCCCAGGTCGGTACCATCTCCGCCAACTCCGACAACTCCATCGGTGAAATCATCGCCGAAGCCATGGAAAAAGTCGGCAAAGAAGGCGTGATCACCGTTGAAGAAGGCTCGGGCCTGGAAAACGAACTGTCCGTCGTAGAAGGCATGCAGTTCGACCGCGGCTACCTGTCGCCGTACTTCATCAACAAGCCGGACACCATGGTTGCCGAGCTGGAAGGCCCGCTGCTGCTGCTGGTCGACAAGAAAATCTCCAACATCCGCGAACTGCTGCCAGTACTGGAAGCCGTTGCCAAGTCCGGCCGTCCGCTGCTGATCGTTGCCGAAGACGTTGAAGGCGAAGCCCTGGCTACCCTGGTTGTCAACAACATGCGCGGCATCGTCAAGGTTGCTGCCGTCAAGGCACCGGGCTTCGGCGACCGCCGCAAGGCCATGCTGCAGGACATCGCCGTCCTGACCGGCGGCCAGGTCATCTCCGAAGAAATCGGCCTGTCCCTGGAAACCGCCACCCTGGAGCACCTGGGTAACGCCAAGCGCGTCATCCTGTCCAAGGAAAACACCACCATCATCGATGGTGCTGGCGCCGACACCGAGATCGAAGCCCGCGTCAAACAGATCCGTGCCCAGATTGAAGAAACCTCTTCGGACTACGACCGTGAGAAGCTGCAAGAGCGTCTGGCCAAACTGGCTGGCGGTGTTGCCGTGATCAAGGTCGGTGCTGGCACCGAAGTTGAAATGAAAGAGAAGAAAGCCCGCGTTGAAGACGCCCTGCACGCTACCCGTGCAGCCGTCGAAGAAGGCGTGGTGCCTGGCGGTGGTGTTGCCCTGGTACGTGCCCTGTCGGCCATCGTTGACCTCAAAGGCGACAACGAAGACCAGAACGTCGGTATCGCCCTGCTGCGTCGCGCTGTCGAAGCCCCGCTGCGCCAGATCACTGCCAACGCCGGCGACGAGCCAAGCGTTGTGGCCGACAAGGTCAAGCAAGGTTCGGGCAACTACGGCTACAACGCCGCTACCGGCGAATACGGCGACATGATCGAGATGGGCATCCTGGACCCAGCCAAGGTCACCCGTTCGGCCCTGCAAGCTGCTGCTTCGATTGGCGGTCTGATGATCACCACCGAAGCCATGGTTGCCGACCTGCCGGAAGACAAGCCAGCTGCTGGCATGCCTGACATGGGCGGCATGGGTGGCATGGGCGGCATGATGTAAGCCAGCCTTACCCCCAGCTGTAATGAAAAGCCCCGCCTAGTGCGGGGCTTTTTGTTTGTCGCTGTCTTTAGGGCTGCTGTGCAGCCCATCGCCGGCAAGCCGGCTCCTTGTGGGAGCCGGCTTGCCGGCGATGGGGCGCGCAGCGGCCCCGCCATCAGGCAACGCTGCGCTCGGCCACCGGCGCCGTCGCCATCCCCCGGCGATACAGCACCAGGTAGTAACAGCCCAACCCGATCAGCCAGCAGAACACCGCTGTCCAGATGTTGTGCGAGAGAAAGTGCGCACCCTGCATCATCCTGCCCACCGACAGCACCGAGCCGGCCACAAACGCCAGCCCCAGCGCCGCCTTGGCCAGGCGCGGCCGGCGATCGCGCAGCACGAAGAACAGCGCGAACAGGCAGAACCCGGTCGCCGCATGGCCACCCGGCCAGCACAGGCCAGCCTTGTCGGTAGCCGGGCGTGGCTCGAGCAGCTTGCTGTAGGTTTCGCTGCCGCCGAACTGGCTCAGGCTCCACGGGCACTGCACCTGGGTCAGTTGCTTGAGCGGGGTGACGAAGGCCGTGGACAGGCCCAGTGCCAGCACCAGGCAGCCCAGTTCACGGCGCCAGCCGAACAGGCGTTGCCAGAAGAAGCTGGCGATGAACGCTGCGACCGCCACCAGGCTCAAGGCGATCACCACCTGCTTGACCCGGTCGTGCAGGATGGTTTCCAGCACATAGCTGTGGCGACCGATGAACTCCCCGGCAGCCCGGTCGAAGAACAGGTTGGCCAGGTCCATGTCTACCGATGTCCATTCCAGCAGGATCAAGGCAACGATGGTAATGAAAGGGATGCCCAGGTAGAGCCACGGATTGATCGGGCGTGGGCGAATGGTTTCCTGCATGACAGCTCCAGGGGTGGAAAAAGACCGGGCATTGTCGGGTGCCCGCTATCCTGTGTCCGTGAAGGTTCGGTGAAAAAACTGTAAAGCTTGGTGAATTTTCCCGAGGGCTGGCACAGCGCGGGCGATGGCCTTAAGCTGCCGCCGAGCGAAGCGCGGTACAGGAGACCCCGATGCGTATTCTTTTGGTTGAAGACAACCGCGACATTCTTGCCAACCTGGCCGACTACCTGGGCATGAAAGGCTACACGGTGGACTGCGCCCAGGATGGCCTGTCGGGCCTGCACCTGGCCGCTACCGAGCATTACGACCTGATCGTGCTCGACATCATGCTCCCCGGCATCGACGGCTACACGCTGTGCAAGCGCCTGCGCGAGGATGCCCGCCGCGATACCCCGGTGATCATGCTGACCGCCCGCGACCAGCTGGATGATCGTCTGCAGGGCTTCCGCTCCGGTGCCGATGATTACCTGCTCAAGCCATTCGCCTTGTCCGAACTGGCCGCGCGCATCGAAGCGGTGCTGCGCCGTGCCCAGGGCGGCGGTCGCCGCACCTTGCAGGTGGCCGACCTGAGCTATGACCTCGACACGCTCGAAGTGACCCGCCAGGGCCGCCTGCTCAAGCTCAACCCGGTGGGCCTCAAGCTGCTCGCCGTGCTGATGCAGAAAAGCCCCCACGTGCTGCGCCGCGAAGTGCTGGAAGAGGCCTTGTGGGGCGATGATTGCCCCGACAGCGACAGCCTGCGCAGCCACGTTCATCAGCTGCGCCAGGTGATCGACAAACCGTTCGACAAACCCCTGCTGCATACCGTCCATGGCGTCGGCTATCGCCTCGCCGAGGGCCGCGATGGAGTTTAAGCAGAGCCTTGCCCAGCGCATCATCATCGCCTTTGCGTTGATGAGTGCGTTGGTGGCCGGGGCCTTTGCCTTCGGCATTGTCGCCACCGTGCACCTGGTCGAGGAGCGCTTGATTTCCTCGGTGCTCGGCGGCGACCTGCAGCGTCTGTTGCGCATGGACAGCGTCAGCGACTGGAGCCACCGGCCGCGCCCGGACCAGCTGTTCTACTTCAGCGGCGGGCGTGATGACTTCGAGCTGCCCAAGGACTTGCGGCATCTGGAACCGGGCTTCCACGAGGTGTTCCGCGACCAGTTGTCGTATCACGCGATGGTCGAAATCGTCGATGGCCGGCGCTATGTGCTGCTGCAGGACCAGAGCGATTTCGAAGAGCGTGAGCGGGTGCTGTTCGCCGTGGTGGTGGTGGGCTTCGTGCTCAGCCTGGCGCTGGCGGTGATCCTCGGCTGGGTGCTGGCGCGACGGGTGATGGCGCCGGTGATCCGCCTGGCTCGACAGGTGCGTCATCGCGACCAGTTGCTCGGCCTGGCGCCACCGCTGGCGCCGGATTATGCGGCGGACGAGGTAGGGCAGCTGGCGGTGGCTTTCGACGATACCCTGGGCCGCCTGCGTGATGCGCTGACCCGTGAACGGCTGTTTACCAGCGACGTCAGCCATGAGCTGCGTACGCCGTTGATGGTGCTGGCCACCTCGTGCGAGCTGCTAATTGAAAACCCCAACCTGGACAGCCGTGCGCGCAGCCAGGTCGAGCGCATCGCACGGGCCACCGAGGAGATGCGTGAGCTGGTCAAGACGTTCCTCATGCTGGCTCGCGCGCAACGTGATGAAGGCGCAATCGCCGCCCAGGCGACCTTGCGTGAAGTGGGTGATGATCTGACCGCCGTATGGCGTGACACCATCGAACAGAAGGGCCTGGCGCTTTACTACGATGGCCGGGTGAGCGCCGGCCCGACGTTGTACAACGCCACTTTCCTGCAATCGGTCATGGGCAACCTGTTGCGCAACGCCGCCCACTACACCGATGGCGGCTATATCCGCCTGAGCCTGGAGCCCAACGGGTTCAGTGTCGAGGACAGCGGGGTGGGTATCCCGGAGGAGCAGCGCGAAGCGATGTTCCGCCCGTTCGTGCGCGGTGACGAGCGCCGTGGCGAGGGGCTGGGCCTGGGGCTGTCGTTGGTGCAGCGGATCTGCGATGACCAGGGCTGGCGCGTCACCCTGAGTACCACGCAGCCCCACGGATGCCGCTTTGAGGTAGACCTGAGCCAGGGAAGCAGGATGGTAAATGAGGGCGAGGACGACGGTAAGGTTCTGGATCCGAATTAACGTCTTGTAACACCTGTTCTGTTTCATTACAGAATTTTCACATCTGCATGACCTGATTCCTACGCGAACCTACCTAACGTGGACGCATTGGAATCAGGAGATGCCCGATGCGTAGCCCCATCAAACTCGAGTTTTCCGAAAAGTATGATCGGGATCATGCCCGCGACTACTTCCTCAAACACCAGGATGGCTTGGCCAGGCGGCTGTCGCACAAGCGTGACGAGCAGATGGCCCGGCATGCCCTGGCCTTGGCCGGCGAGCCGGGCCTGGTCCTCGACCTGCCGTGTGGCGCCGGGCGCTTCTGGCCGCTGCTGGCGGAAAAGCCCAACCGGGTGATCATCGGCGCTGACAATTCCGCGGCGATGATAGAGACAGCCTGTGCCGCACAACCGCCAGAGGTGGTGGCACGGGTACGCCCTTTGCAAACTTCGGCCTTCGCCATTGACCTGCCGGACAACGCGGTGGATAGCATCTTTTGCATGCGCCTGTTCCACCACATCGGTGACCCGGCCCACCGCAAGACGATTCTTTCAGAATTTCAAAGGGTTAGCCGCGACAGTGTGATTTTGTCACTGTGGGTGGATGGCAACTTCAAGGCATGGCGGCGCAAGAAACTTGAAGCGCGGCGCAGTGTCAGAGCCGAGCAGGACAGCTACCAGAACCGCTTTGTGTTACCGGCGGCTACAGTAGAGGAAGAATTTACGGCTGCAGGTTTCAGAATTCAGGAACGGCTCGACTTCCTGCCGTTTTACGCGATGTGGCGCGTATACGTTTTACGTAAGGGGTAGTGATTGATGGCGGCAGTGCAGAAAGAGTCCGGTCAGTTTGATTTCTACTGGCAGCAGCAGGGCGAATGGGTCGAGGAACCCAACCAGCGGCGTGGTGGCGAAAGCGGCGTGCAACGCCTCAGCGACGCCAGCGGCCAGCTGCTGTATGCCAAGCGCCAGGTTGGCCATATCTACCGGAGCCTGCTGCACCCGTTCGGTCGGCCCACGGTCTTGCGTGAGCTCGATGCCTTGAACAGTTTCGAGCAGTTGGGCGTGCGTGTGCCACGTATCGTGTTTGCCGGCGCTGAGCGCGATGCCGATCACCAGTGGCGTGCGTTGCTGGTAAGCGAAGCGTTGGACGGTTTTGTCGACCTGGATACCTGGTACAGCGAAGGCGCTCGTGAACGTTATCCCCAGGCAGTCCATGAGCGGATGTTCAAGGACCTGGCCGACAACCTGGCGCGTATGCACCTGGGGCACTGGCAGCATGGCTGCCTCTACGGCAAGCATGTGTTCATCAAGGTGATCGGCACCGGTGAGCAGGCTCGGGCTGAAGTGGCTTTGCTCGATCTGGAGAAGTGCCGGCGGCGAATCAGCTGCCAACGCGCGGCGTACAACGATTTGCGTCAGCTGCGGCGCCATTCGTCGATCACTGACGCGGAATGGCAGACCTTGCTCTATTTTTACCAGATGGCGTTTGGCAGCGCGGTCAAAGGGTTAGAGCAATGAAACTAGAAATCGCTCGAGCTTTGTTTCTTGTTGGGGCATTGGCGGTGACCACGGTGGCTGCGGCTGCCTGGGAGCAGCCGGGGCTGACGGTGTTCAGCAAGGCCGAGGTGGGTGGATTGTGCCCGCTGCCGCGGGAGGCGAAGGTCGAGCAGGTGTCCGTTAAACCGGATCATGATTTTCTGCTGTTTCTGTTTGGGATGAGGCAGGGGCTGCGGCCGTTTGGTTGATAGGTTGTTTGGTTGTTTGATTTAGGCGCCAGAAGTTTTTGTGGACTTCTGGCGTTTTGGTGTTTGGTGTTTGTGTTGAAAGTTGTATGCGCATTCATTTGTGATGTCGACGCGTAGTCACCTTTCCGCCCTTACGGCGGGTTACTTTTTTTTTCTTGGGAAAAAGTAACCAAAAACCGCTCGCTCCATTCATACGGCCCTCCGCTGCGCTCCGGG
>NZ_JBOBDM010000038.1:0-59924 GCF_050586605.1 Pseudomonas sp. ES1
TTTGCCTACTTTGGCCAAGACCAAAGTAGGCCGCCGTAAGGGCGGAAAGGTGACTAAAAGTCGTCATCGCCGCCGAATGCGCATACATCTATCAAAACCAACACTTTGAAAGCCGAAGCCGAAGCCACACACCAAAAAAACTACCCCTCCCGCCCCTCATGCTGCTTGCGATAAGCCCCCGGCTGCACCCCCACCGCCTTGGCAAACGCCCGAGTAAACGCCGCCACCGACTGATACCCCACCCGCCCGCCAACCTGCTCGACCGTATTCCCCGCCTTGAGCAACTGACAAGCCTGGCGCATGCGCAGCGCCAGCAGCACCTGCCCAGGCGACTGCCCAGCCAGTTCATTGAAACGCTTGAAGAACGCCGATCGCGACAGCCCCGCACACGCCGCCATGCTCTCCAGCGTCCAAGCCTGCCCCGGCTCCTCTATCAGCCGCTCCAGCAGCCCGGCAAAAGCCGGCTGGCGGGCGAGGGCGACCAATCCACCCAGTGGCTGACCCGCGTGCACCTGCTGGCGCAGCACATACAGGAACAATAAGTGCGTCAGCCGCTCGAGCACCGTCTGCGACGGCTGCGGCGCCCGCCGGCATTCCTCGAGAATCAAGCCAAACAGCGCACGTGCCGCACTGCCGGCCGGATCATTGGCGCGCAGCAGGATCCAGTCCGCCAACCCCTCGACGATCAGCGACGACAAGCCCGTCTGGAAATGAAAGAAGCCACATACCAGCCCCACGCCATCGTCGGCCTGCAGGTCCAGCGCCTGCATGGCCCGGCGCGGCTGGGCGCAGGCGTCGGCGACGTCCTCGTCACCCGACAAGCGATAGGCAAGGTCACGCAGCAGAAACACCGCATCGCCACTCTCAAGCCGCACAGGCTCGGCATGGCCATCGACGTGCAGCCAGCAATGCCCCTGCACCACCAGATGAAAGCTTGCCCGGCCCATGCCCTGGGTGCTGGCGTGCCAGCCACCGCAATAACGCCCGACATGGAACAGGCTGGCATCAAGCTCAAGGCCTTCTAATAACCAATCGACAAGGTGGCTGGATGAAATCATCTAATGCAAGGACTCAGGAGCAAGGAAAGGCGACTGATGAATATGGATGCTACTTCTTATAACCAACAGACTGTAGCGACCTACATCAAAGGAGACCACTCCATGTCCGCGCGCATCACTCTACACAGCCTGCAGACCGCTCCGGAAGCCGCACGTCCGTTCCTCGAAAACGCACAGAAGAACTCCGGTTTCATCCCCAACCTGCTGGGTGTGCTGGCCAATGCCCCGGCCGCCCTGGAAACCTACGTCACCGTCTCGGCGCTCAACGGCAAGGCCGAGCTGACCCTGGCCGAGCGCGAAGTGGTGCAGTTGATTGCCGCTACCCAGCACGGTTGCGACTTCTGCGTTGCCGGCCACACCGCCGTGGCGCTGAACAAGGCCAAGCTGCCGCAGGCGGTGGTCGATGCCCTGCGCGCCCGTGGCGAGCTGCCAGACGCACGTTACGAAACCCTGGCCGAGTTCGCCCGTGAAGTCATCGCCACCCGCGGCAACGTCAGCGACGCCACCTACCAGGCTTTCCGCGAGGCCGGTTTCACCGAGGGCAACGCCCTGGAAGTGATTCTGGGCGTGAGCCTCGCAACCCTGTGCAACTTTGCTAATGTGTTCGCCCAGACGCCGCTCAATGACGAGCTGAGCAAATACCGCTGGCAGCCTTCGGCCTAAACCGCCCGATGCCGGCGTGTCCGGCGCACCAAAGGAGTAGGGACATGCTTGATAGCGCTTTTCGCCAATGGCTGGATGCCAACGCCGAGACCATCGACCAGGGCCAGTGCGACCCGCACCTGGTACTGGCGCACATCGCCGAATCGCAACTGCTGCGCATAGGCGTCGACCCGGCCCTCGGCGGCGCGGGCGGTGATGTCACCGAGGCGGTCGAAGCCATTGCCGCTATCGCCAGCCGCTCACTGGCGGCGGCTTTCGTTTGCTGGGGTCAGCGCGCCTTCATTGAATACCTGCTGCAAAGCCCCAACCAGGGGTTGCGCGAGCGCCTGCTGCCAGCGCTGCTCAAAGGTGAGCTGGCCGGCGCCACGGGGCTTTCCAATGCCATGAAGTTCCTCTCCGGCATCGAGGCACTGCAGGTGCGCGGGCGCCCCGCAGCCGATGGCTGGAACCTGGAAGGCCGGCTGCACTGGGTGACCAACCTGCGCAAGAGTGGTTTCGTGGTGGCTGCTGCCATCGAAGACGATGCCGGCGGCGCGCCGTTCGTGCTGGCCATCCCCTCCGATGCACCAGGGCTGGAGCGCTCCGACGACCTGCAGTTGATGGGCTTGCAGTCGAGCAACACCGCTGCGCTGGCCTTCCACCAGGTACCGTTGGCCCATGACTGGCTGCTGCACGACAACGCCCGCGAGTTCCTGCCCAAGGTGCGCCCGGCCTTCCTCGCCCTGCAGTGTGGCATGGCCATCGGCCTGGCGCGGCGTGCCCTGGACGAAGTGCAGGAACACCTGCAAGGCCGTGCTTCGTTCCTCGAAGAGGCGCGCCAGGTGCTCAAGGAACGCCTGGAAAACACCGTCGGCGAGCTCAAGCAGGGCCTGCTCGACGGCCGCTTCCTCAAGCAACCGGCCGCGTTGTTCAAACTGCGCATCACCCTCGCCGAAAGCGCTGCCGATGCCGTGCAGCTGGAGCTGCAGGCCAGTGGTGGCAAGGCTTACCTCACCGCCTATGGCGAAGGCTTCGCGCGCCGCTGGCGCGAGTCGGCGTTCGTGCCGATCGTCACGCCGAGCCTGGTGCAACTGCGCGCCGAACTGCAACGCCAGGCGAGTGCGGCATGACCGACGTGCTACTCGACGCCCGCGACATCAGCCTGGGCTACCCACGCGAGGGCGGCTGGCAGCCGGTGCTGGAGCAGTTCGACCTGGCGCTGGCGCCGGGCGAAGTGGTGACCATCCTCGGCCCCAGCGGGGTCGGTAAATCGAGCCTGCTGCGGGTGCTGGCCGGCCTGCAGCAGCCCCGTGGCGGCAGCGTGACCTTGCATGGCGAGGCGCTGCAAGGCCCGCACCCGCGCCTGGCGGTGGCGTTCCAGGACCCCAGCCTGCTGCCCTGGCTGAGCCTGGAGAAGAACGTCGCCTTCGGCCTCGACTTCGCCCGCCAGCCCAAGCTGGCCGCCAGCGAGCGCCGCGCACGCATCGACCACGCCATCGCCGCGGTGGGCCTGAGCCATGCTCGCAGCCAGTACCCGGCGCAGTTGTCCGGCGGCATGGCCCAACGCACCGCGCTGGCCCGCTGCCTGGCGCGGCAACCCGAAGTGCTGCTGCTGGACGAGCCGTTCGGCGCGTTGGACGAAGTGACCCGCGCCGACATGCAGCAACTGCTGCTGCAACTGATCGCCACCCACAACACCGCTGCGGTACTGATCACCCACGACATCGACGAAGCCTTGCTGCTGTCCGATCGCGTGCTGCTACTGGGCAACCACCCGGCGCGCACCCTCGGCCAATGGCACATCGACCTGCCGCAACCCCGGGCGCAGCGGGTCGAGGAACTGGGCGCGCTGCGCATCGAAATCCTCAAAACCCTACGGCGGGCAAGCCGCACAGCCGAACCCACCCCATCCCCCTTGCCCTCGGAGGCTGTCCATGTGCATGGATGACTGCTGTTCCACCACGTCCCGTCGCGATTTTCTCAAACTCAGCGCCATGCTCACCGCCGCTGGCGCCGTGCCGCTTTTGGCCAGCCTGCAGGCGCGCGCCGCCGCCGAGCCCGACGCGCCGGTGCGCATCGGCTACCTGCCGATCACCGACGCCACGCCTTTACTGGTGGCGCACAACAACGGCCTGTTCGAGGCCGAAGGCATCAAGGCCGAACGCCCGGTGCTGCTGCGTAGCTGGGCGCAGGTGATCGAGGCGTTCATTTCCGGCCAGGTCAACGTGATTCACCTGCTGTCGCCAATGACCGTGTGGGCCCGCTACGGCAGCAAGGTGCCGGCCAAAGTGGTGGCCTGGAACCATGTCGGTGGCTCAGGCCTGACCGTGGCCCCGGACATCACCGAGATGAAGCAGCTCGGCGGCAAGACCGTGGCCATCCCGTTCTGGTACTCCATCCACAACGTGGTGCTGCAGCAGATGCTCAACGACAACGGCCTCACGCCGGTGTCGAAACCGGTCAACGCACAGCTGGCTGCCAACGAGGTCAACCTGCTGGTGCTACCGCCGTCGGACATGCCGCCAGCCCTGGCCAGCAAGCGCATCGCCGGCTACATCGTCGCCGAGCCGTTCAACGCCCTGGCCGAGAACCTCAAGGTCGGCCGCGTGCAGCGCTTCACCGGTGACGTGTGGCGCAACCACGCCTGCTGCGTGGTGTTCATGCACGAACACGACCTCAACAACCGCCCGGAATGGTCGCAGAAGGTGGTCAACGCCATCGTCAAGGCCCAGCAATGGACCCGCGACCACCGCGCCGAGGCGGCCGCGCTGCTGTCCAAGGCCGGCCCCAACAAGTACACCCCGCACGAGCCTGCGGTGCTGACCAAGGTACTGGCGCCTGCCGCCGAGGACCGTGCCGGCTACATCGCCAGTGGCGCGATCCAGCACCAGCAGTGGGATGAAAAGCGCATCGACTTCCAACCGTACCCGTACCCCAGCTACACCGAGGAACTGGTCAAGCGCCTCAAAGGCACCCTGATCGAAGGCGAGAACGGCTTCCTCGCCGGGCTCGATCCCGCGCACGTCGCCCGCGACCTGGTCGATGACCGCTTCGTGCGCAACGCCATCGCCGCGGTGGGCGGCCCGGCAACCTTCGGCATTGCCGAGAACTTCCAGCGCAGCGAGGAGTTCGCGGTCTGATGCAAAGGCATGTCGTACATGGCGCCCTGGGCCTTGCCGGCCTGGCGCTGCTGTTGTTGCTGTGGTGGGCGGGGGTGCAGCTGTTCGGTGCGGCCGATGGCCTGTCGGCGCGCTTCTCGCCCCAGGCCACCTTGGCGAGCCTGGTGGAGTTGCTGGGGCAGGGCGAGGTGTACGGGCATATCTGGGTGAGCCTCAAGCGCATCCTGATCGGCCTGTTGCTGGCGCTGTTGATCGGCGTGCCGTTGGGCTTGCTGGTGGGCAGCTACCGGCACCTGGAGGCGGCAACCACGCCGGCGTTCCAGTTTCTGCGGATGATCTCGCCGCTGTCGTGGATGCCGGTGGTGGTGATGCTGATGGGCGTGGGCGACCAGCCGATCTACTTCCTGCTGGCCTTCGCCGCGCTGTGGCCGATCCTGCTCAACACCGCCGCCGGGGTGCGCCAGCTCGATCCGCGCTGGTTGCAGCTCTCGCGCAGCCTCAGCGCCACGCGCTGGGAGACCTTGTGCAAGGTGATCGTGCCGGGGGTCATCGGCCATGTACTGACCGGCGTGCGCCTGGCCATCGGCATCCTGTGGATCGTGCTGGTGCCGTGCGAGATGCTTGGGGTCAGTGCGGGGTTGGGGTATTTCATCCTCGATACCCGTGACCGGCTGGCGTATTCCGAGCTGATGGCGATGGTGCTGTTGATCGGGGTGCTGGGGTTCATGCTCGATGCGCTGGCCCGCGGGTTGCACCGGCGCTGGGTGCATGGCTGAAGATTGCCGGGGGCGCTTTGCGCGCCCTTTCGCCGGCAAGCCGGCTCCCACAGGTACAGCGCAAGTTTTGAAACCGGCGTGGTCGGTGTGGGAGCCGGCTTGCCGGCGATGGGCTGCAAGGCAGCCCCAGCGGTCTACATCAATGCCGCGTCAGCCGCTGCCTCACACACGCCTTGGCCTGTTCCGCCAACTCATCCAACCGCTCATCGCGCGATTGCTCCGCCTCCATCATCACGTCTTCCCCGTTCTGATTGAGCAGGTAGGTATGGATCTGCATCACCTCGACCGTCTGGTAGATCGGCGCAATATCCAGTCGGCCGATCAGCGCCCCGCTGGCACGCCCGGTACTGCTCATCAGCACCTGTGGCCCGGCGCTGGCAATCACCTGCAAACCCATGGCCTCGAACCACGGCACCTGCTCGGCGAAGGCGCTCAGCTCGACGCAGGCGTAGCGGCTGCGCAGGTCATCCAGCAAGGCGCGGGCGATGCCCTGGCGGCGATGGTCCTGATGCACGGCCAGGAACGCCAAGCTGCAAGCCTGCGCATCGTCCTGGGCCGGCAGCGCCAGGGCAAAGCCGAGCAACTGATCCGGGGCGTCGGCATCCAGCGCCAGGGTCAGCTGCACGGCCAGGCCGCGGGTGCCGTCCAGGGCCATCAGGTACTGGTGCACCTCCAGGCCGACGCCGTACTGGTACAGCGGGTACAGCGGGTTGGCCGGGCTGATGGCGACGCTGCTGAGCTGGCCGACATGGTCGATCACCAGCTGGCGGATCTGGTTCTGGAAGGACTCGGGCGGCACGCCGTCGAGGCGGCGGAGGATGAACATCGCGGGTAGGGCTCCGGGTGGGCTGAAACGCCCGCCTCGAACGAGGCGGGCGCCCAGTTTACCCGGTGTGGCTAGCGCAGCCCAGCCAGCAGCAGGTCGAGGTTCTGCACTGCGGCGCCCGAGGCCCCCTTGCCGAGGTTGTCGAACACCGCGGTCAGCAATACCTGGCCGTGCTCGGGGTTGGCGTACAGCGCCAGGCGCAGGTCATTGCTGTCGTTCAGCGCCTGCGGGTCAAGCGCCGGGGCTGGGCCTTGCTGATGCAAGGGCAGCACCTGCACATGGCGGGCGCCCTGGTAGTGCTGCTCCAGGCAGGCCTGCAGTTGTTGCGCGGTGACGCCGGGCAACAGCCGCAGTTGCAGGGGGATGCTCAGGACGATGCCCTGGCGATAGGCGCCGTAGCCGGGCACGAACAGCGGGCGGGCGCTGAGCCCGGCGTGCTGCTGGATTTCCGGCACATGCTTGTGCGCCAGCTCCAGGCCATACAGCTGCAAGGTCGGCAGATAGCCTTCGGCGGGCTGCTCATGGCGCTCGACCGCCGCCCGGCCACCGCCGCTGTAGCCGGAAATGGCATGGATGCTCAGCGGATAGTCCGCTGGCAGCAGCCCGGCCTTGACCAGCGGGTGCAGCAGGGCGATGGCACCGGTGGGGTAGCAGCCCGGGTTGCTGATGCGGCTGCTGGCGGCGATGCGCTCGGCCTGGTGCTGGTCGAGCTCCGGCAGGCCGTATACCCAGCCTGGCGCGGTACGGTGCGCGGAGCTGGCATCGATCACCCGCACCGCCGGGTTGCGGATGGTTGCCACGGCGTCACGGGCAGCGTCATCGGGCAGGCACAGCAGGGCGATGTCGGCGCTGTTGATCGCCTCGCTGCGCCGCGCGGGGTCTTTGCGTTCGGCCTCGGGCAGGGTGAGCAGGCGCAGGTCCTGGCGGCCGTGCAGGCGCGCGTGGATCTGCAGGCCGGTGGTGCCTTGGTCGCCGTCGATGAAAACGAGTGGCTGGTGCATGAGGAGTATCCGAATGAAAGGGGAGTGGGCCTATGCTCGCCTGCGGCTGGACGAAAGAAAATTTGAATATCATGATCGGTACGTTCATTAATTCTGAATCAGTTACCCAGCAGGCGACACTTCTCCTGTGGGAGCTGGCTTGCCAGCGATGAGGTCAGTCGCAACAGTGAGGTCGTCCAGGCTGACGTTTTCGCTGGCAAGCCAGCTCCCACAGAAGGGCGATGTCGTCTGTAAATGCTCATCCACCTGTCAGAGCCCCCATGCGAGAAATCAGCCTCGACCGCCTGCGCACCCTGGTGGTGATTGCCGAACACGGCTCCTTCGCCGACGCCGCCCGCCAGCTCAACCTGGCGCCGCCGACCATCAGCCTGCACGTGGCCGAGCTTGAGGCGCGCATCGGCGCGCCCTTGCTCACCCGCACCCGAGGCCAGGTGCGCCCGACCGTCATCGGCGAAACCCTGCTGGCCCGTGCCCGGCGGCTGCTGGCCGACGCCGACCAGGCGCTGGATGAGGTCCGTCGCCAGGTCGAGGGCCTGACTGGCCGGGTACGACTGGGCGCTTCGACGGGGGCCATCGCCCATTTGCTGCCGCAGGCTCTCGAAACATTGCGGGTAGACCATCCGGGCATCGATGTGCAGGTCCAGGTGCTCACTTCACAGGCCTCGCTGGCACGGTTGCGCGAAGGCAGCCTGGATATCGGCCTGGTGGCGCTGCCGCAGGTGGCGGGCAAGGGCGTCAGGCTGACGCCTTGGCGACGTGACCCGATCATGGCCTATGTGCCCGCCGACTGGCGCCCCCCGGCACGGGTCACCCCTGCTTGGCTGGCCGGACGCGCGCTGATCCTCAACGACAACACCACGCAATTGTCACGGGTGACCGGCGAGTGGTTCGCGGCTGCCGGCCTCTACCCGGATGCGCGTATCGAGCTGAACTACAACGACGCCATCAAGAGCCTGGTGGCGGCAGGTTACGGGGCCACGCTGCTGCCCCAGGAAGGCGAAATGCAGCAGCATGACCCGCGCATTGCACGGCGGCCGTTGCGGCCGGGGTTGTGGCGGCAGCTGGGTATTGCCTGCCGCGAGGGTGAGGTGGAGCGGGCGACGGCGCATGTGCTGGAGGCGCTGGACAAACTGCGCCAGTAACCCAGGCTTCAGCGCCGCTCGCGCTGCCTCAACGCTGTCACGGTCTCGCCGCCAACCCCCCAGTTGTCGGTGGGCACCTCTTCGATCACCACGAACGTGCTGGCCGGTGGTTTGCCCAGCACCTCCTGCAACAGTCGCGTGGTGCCTTCGATCAACTGGCGCTTGTGCTCGGCGCTGACGCCTTCATCGGTGACGCGGATATGGACATAAGGCATGGTTCGATCCTCTGCTTGTTCAGTGCCAGGTGCCGGCGGTGCTGCCACCGTCGACGGGCAGGATGACGCCGCTGACGAAGCGTGCGTCGGTCAGGTACAGCACGGCGTCCACCACATCCTGCGGCTTGCCGGTACGGCCACTCGGCGACAGCGCGCCCAGCCCTTCGGCCTGGTCGCCGTGCAGCGGGGTGTCGATGATCCCCGGGGCCACGGCGTTGACCTGCACGCCGCTGCCCGCCAGCTCCAGAGCCAGGCCCTTGACCGCCTGGTTCAGGCCGCCCTTGACCAGCACCGGCAGCAGCGCCGGCACCCGGGTATCGGGTTGCAGGGCGATCGAGGCCGTGATGGCGATGATGTGCCCGTGCCCCTGTTGCTGCATCACCCGCGCGGCGGCCTGGGCAGGGTAGAAGAAGCCCTTGAGGTTGGTGCCGACCAACGCATCGACGTCAGCCTCGCTGTAGTCCACCACCGGTTTCGGGATGAAGATGCCGGCATTGTTGACCAGGATATCCACCCGGCCAAAGGCCTTGAGCGCAGTGGCGAACAGGCGCTCGGCGGTGGCTTTTTCGGCGATGTCGCCGGCCACGCCGACGAACCCGGCCGGGTTGCCGAGCTGCGCGGCGGCGGCGTCCAGGCGCGCTTGGCTGCGGGCGTTGCCGACCACGTTGTCGCCGCGTTCGAGGAAGGCCTGGGCGAGGGCGAAGCCCAGGCCGCTGGATGCGCCGGTGATGATGACGGTGCGTGGGTTGCTCATGGGGTGATCTCCAGTGGATGAGCCTTGGCTCGGGGTGGAATCACTGTAAGTTGCAACGTTTGCTTGAAAAATGAGGTGCATGGCATTTCAATCGATACACCGTGTAATTAATCGAGCCGCATGACCCGCCATTTCGATGACCTGCAACTGGGCAGCCTGGAGCTGTTCTGCCTTGCCGCCGATGCCGGCAGCTTCACCGAGGCGGCCACCTTGGCCGGTGTCACGCCTGCCGCCGTGAGCCGGTCGGTGGCCCGCCTGGAAGAGCGCCTGGGCGTGCGCCTGTTCGTGCGTACCACCCGGCAGATGCGCCTGTCCGAGGCCGGGCAAGCCTACTACCAGCAATGCCGCCAGGCCTTGGGGCAATTGGTGGAGGCCGAGCGGCAGGTGACGGGCGGGCAGCTCGAACCCAGTGGCCGGCTGCGCATCAGCGCGCCGACGCCCTATGCCCACCACCGCCTGCTGCCGTTGTTGCCGCGCTTTCGCGAACGCTATCCGCAGGTGTTGGTGGATGTGCACGTCAGCAACCGCAATGTCGATTTCGCCGAGGAGCAGTTCGACCTGGCCATCCGCGGCCGTGCTCCGGCTGACTCGCGGCTGGTGGCTAGGCGCCTGGAGGACGCCGAGCTGGTGATCGTCGCCACCCCGGGCTATCTGGCCCGGGCGGGGGTGCCGCAGACACCGGATGACCTGGCCGGGTACGACTGCATCCAGTTCGAGATGCCCAGCAGTGGGCGCCGCCCGCCCTGGAGCTTCCAGCGCGACGGGCAACTGATCGAGCTGGACACCCAGGGCGCCTTCACCTGCCTGGGCGACTTCCTCGCCACCAGCACGTTGGTGCGCCACGGCGGCGGCCTGATGCAGGCCTACCGATTCACCGTGCAGGACGCCCTGGACAGCGGTGAACTGGTGGAGGTGCTGGCGGACTTTGGCGGCACCTCGCGGCCCTTCATGCTGGTTTACCCGCAGGCCAGGCACATGCCGTTGAAGGTGCGCGTGTTCATTGACTTCCTGGTGAGCGAACGGCCTCTGCCGTTTGGCTGAAGCCCACGCAGGGCGTGCGTTGGAGCACTATTCTTGTCGCTGCGTCGGCGCGTTGTGCCGCCGACCTTTCAGCAGTCCGGCTATTTCCCAGGAGAACGCTCCATGAAATCCATGACACTGCTAGTGATTGCCTCGGTACTGAGTTTTGCCGCACAGGCCGAGGACAGCGCGGCGACCAACTGTGATGCCAAGATCAATGACCTGGAGTACATCAGCAAAACCGAGGGCCAGGCGCTGCATGGCGGTATGGCGCACGACTACCATGAGCTGCTCAAGGAAGCCAAGGCCGCCAAGGCCAGCGGTGACATGGCCAAGTGTCAGGCCTCGGCCGACCGTGCCAAGACCATCTACAACAAAGCGCGCGGCAAGTAGCCAGGAGCCTTTGGGAGGGCGCGGGGTCTCGTGTAAGCTCGCTTGGGTCATCTCACGAGAGCTCTCCATGATCCCGTCCAGCCCGCGCCTCGACAGCCTGCTTACCGGTATCGCCCGGCCCTTCACCCGCCCAGGCTCGCACAGCGCTATCGACAAGCAGCCTCGCCAGGGGGCCTTGCAGGTGACCGCGCTCGGTATCGCGGGTGATGAACAAGGCGACCTGCGCGTACACGGCGGGGTCGACAAAGCCATTCATCACTACCCCCGTGAGCACTACGCCGCCTGGGCTGCCGAGCTGGGCGAGCACCCGCTGCTGGCGCAGCCCGGCGCCTTTGGCGAAAACTTCAGCAGCAGCGGTTGGACCGAGGCCGATGTCTGCCTGGGAGACCGCATCCGTGTGGGCTCCGCCTTGCTGGAAATCTCCCAGGGGCGCATGCCGTGCTGGAAACTCAACGACCGTTTCGACGTGGCGCAGATGGCCCTGCGGGTGCAGCAGAGCGGGCGCACCGGCTGGTACTACCGGGTCGTGGAGGAAGGCGAGGTGCAGGCGGGCGACAGCCTGCAACTGGTCGAACGCCCCCATGGGTTGTGGTCGGTGGCGCGGCTGTCGGCGGTGCTGTTCGACAAATGCCTGGAGCCTGAACTGCTGCAGGAATGCCTGGCGCTGCCGCTGGTACCGAACTGGCGGCGGACCCTGGAAAAGCGCCTGGCGCAACGCCAAGTCGAAGACTGGTCGTCGCGCCTGCAGGGGCGTAGCGACGCCTGAACATCTGCCCTACAAGACAAGGAACCCAGCATGCCCTTCGAACTGGACGACCGCCTGGTGATTGGCGTCGCGTCAAGCGCGGTGTTCGACCTCAGCGAAGCCGATGCGGTGTTCCGCCGCGATGGCGAGGCGCAGTACCGCAAATACCAGGAGCAGCACCTGGACGTGCCGCTGGGCAAGGGCATCGCCTACCCGTTCATCAAGCGCCTGCTGGCGCTCAATGACCTGCGCGAAGACCCGGAGGACCCGCTGGTGGAGGTGGTGCTGCTGTCGCAGAACGACCCCGACACCGGTTTGCGGGTGATGAAGACCATCGGCCACTACGGGCTGAACATGACCCGGGCGATCTTCACCCAGGGCCGCTCTCCTTATGAATACATTCCGGCACTGAACATCGCGCTGTTCCTGTCCGCCGACAAGCAGCATGTGGACGCGGCGATCCAGGCCGGTTACCCGGCCGGGCAGGTGCTCGACTCGCAGTTCGATGACGACGAAAGCGACGACAACCTGCGCATCGCCTTCGACTTCGATGGCGTGCTGGCCGGGGACGAGTCGGAGGCGGTGATGCAGTCCGGCGGGCTGGGCAGCTTCCATGCCCATGAAGTGCTGAACAAGGCCCAGCCGCACAACCCCGGCCCGCTGAAGGAGTTCTTCGTGCGCATCGCGCGGATACAGGCAGCGGAGGAGCAGTTCAAACTTGGCCACCCCGGCTACGAGAACCGCCTGCGGGTGTCGATCGTCACCGCGCGCAACGCGCCATCCCACGAGCGGGCGTTGAACACCTTGAAGAGCTGGGGGGTGATGGCCAACGATGCGTTCTTCCTCGGAGGCATTGAGAAACGCCGGGTGCTGCAGGTGCTCAAGCCGCACATCTTCTTCGATGACCAGTCCGGGCATTTGAAAAGCACCAGCACGGTGGTGCCGTCAGTGCATGTGCCGTTTGGGGTGACCAACCGTTCGGCGTGACATGATCGACCCTCATCGCGGGGCAAGAAGATCGCCTCAGAACCACCGGTCGTTACGCTTTCGCCCCCGGGTCAGCGCCGGCAGGATCAACCCCAGCAGCAACCCGGCACCGGCAATGCTGCCGCCGTAGACCATGTAGCGCATCATCACCTGCTTGTTTTCATCCCCCAGTCGGGCCTGGGTGTCGCGCAGGTTCGACTGGGCCTCGGCGAGCTGCTCGTTGAGCACCTTGTTGCGGGTTTCCAACTCGTCGATCAGCGCCTTGCGCGAGTCCAAGGTCTCCTGCATGCCTTGCACGCGGCTCTTCCAGCTGTCGTCGATGGTTTTCAACTGGCCGGACAGGTCGGCCACCTGCTGGTCGAGCTGCGGTAGGCGCTCGCTCTGGCCCGGCAGCGCCTGCAGGTCACTGCTGAGGATCCACACCAGGTCGCCGCTTTGGCCGCGCACCTGGCTGTAGTTGCCCTGGCTGGTCACCAGGCTGACTTTCTGCCCCGACTTCAGTGAGCCGACGATCCGATGGCCATCGGTGGGGCCACTGCGCACGTAGGTACTCAGGCTGTCGCTGACCCAGCGTGCATCGCTGGCCGGCTCTTCGGCATGGGCCGGGGCGGCGAGGGCGATCAGGGCGGCGATCAGGCTGCCACGCAGGGCGGGGAGGGCGGAGTTGGCGGGCTGCTTGTCTGGCATGGTGGTCTTCGCTGAAACGGGACAAATGAAGGCCCGATGACTGGGCCGGCGATCCGGTCGGGTGAATTGACCGTCAGCCAAAGACCGCTTTTTTGTAGGCAGGTTCACTGCTTGGTGCAGGAAATGCCTACAGAGTGTTGCCGGATGTACACATAAACGAAAACGGGGCAGGCCATCGCTGGCCTGCCCCGTTCATGTCAACGCGCCGGATCAGGCGACCTTGACGATCCAGCCTGCCGGTGCTTCGACGTCACCGCTCTGGATGCCGGTCAGCTCGTTGTAGAGCTTCTGGGTGACCGGGCCGACCTTTTCCAGGTCGTGGAATACGTGCAGCTTGCCGTTGTACTCGATGCCGCCGATCGGCGTGATCACCGCGGCAGTGCCGCAGGCGCCGGCTTCGATGAAGCGGTCGAGCTTGTTGATCTCGACATCGCCTTCGATCACGGTCAGGCCCAGGCGCGATTGCGCCAGTTCCATCAGCGACAGGCGGGTGATACCCGGCAGTACCGAAGCCGATTTCGGGGTGACGAACTCGTTGTTGGCGGTGATGCCGAAGAAGTTGGCCGAGCCGACTTCTTCGATCTTGGTGTGGGTCAGCGGGTCCAGGTAGATGGCGTCGGCGAAGTTGGCCTTCTTCGCTTCGGCGCCCGGCTGCAGGCTGGCGGCATAGTTGCCACCGACCTTGGCCGCGCCGGTGCCCTGAGGGGCGGCACGGTCGAAGCTGGAAATCTGGAAGTTGTGCGGCTTCATGCCGCCCTTGAAGTACGAACCCACCGGGATGGCGAAGATCGAGAAGATGAACTCGGGCGCGGTGCGCACGCCGATGTTGTCACCGGTGCCGATCACGAACGGGCGCAGGTACAGGGCACCCTTGCCGTGCGGCGGAACGAAGTGCTCGTTGGCCTTGACCACTTGCTTGCAGGCATCGATGAACACGTCGGTGGGCACGTGCGGCATCAGCAGGCGGGCGCAGCTGCGCTGCATGCGCGCGGCGTTCTGGTCGGGGCGGAACAGGTTGATCGAGCCGTCCTTGCAACGGTAGGCCTTCAGGCCCTCGAAGCATTGCTGGCCATAGTGCAGGGCGGTGGAGCCTTCACTGATGTGCAGCACGTTGTCGTCGGTCAGGGTGCCCTTGTCCCACTCGCCGTTACGCCATACGGACAGGTAACGCTTGTCGGTCTTGATGTAGTCGAAGCCCAGCTTGTCCCAGTTAATGCTTGCGTTGCTCATGACACCCTCATAGCTCAAAGCCCGAACACGGCGGGCTGCTGTTATATGCGCACCACGCCACCTTAATACATCCGGCGCGGATCGGAAACGGCCAGTCACGAATTGGCTGGGGGGGTGGCTGTGTTGTTGGTTGATTCAGGGTTTGAGTTGGGTCGTCAGGTGATCGTCGGGATACTGAGTGAAAGCCACCAGGTGCTCGTCGGTGTTTTTGCAGCGCCTATGAGATCGAGCGCCGCCCGCGCGGCGCATCGCTGGCAAGCCAGCTCCCACATCTGTTTCGGGCCAGTCACTCCTGCAAGCTCATCACTGTTCGCCTTTTTTGGTACGACGCGGTTTCAGCGTGGGCGTTGCCGCCGCCCCACATGACTTAAGACATGCACCAAGGCAGGCGCCGGTACTTTCACAGGAATAATTGGCCCGAAATAAACTGTGGGAGCTGGCTTGCCAGCGATGCGCCGCGCGGGCGGCGCTCGATCTTGAGAGCGCTGCAGATCTATCGCCTTGCACCTGCCGGCCCTCATACGATCCAAGATGGGCGCGAACTCAGCGCAACCGCCGATTCCAGTCCCCGCCATGATCGCGCCAGCACGCCTCTTCACTGTCATAGCGCACATGCCAGGCCACATGGTCCAACTGCACACCGGCCTCATCCAGCGCCTGGGTGGTCAGTGCCAGTATCCGCGCCTTGGCCGCACCGGCCAGGGCATCGGCCTTGGCCGTGTCGTCAGTGAACACCCAGGTGATGCGCAGGCTGGCGGGGAAGTCGTCGAGGTCGACCTGGTGGGTGAGCCAGGCAAAGCCGACGATCTCGGCCTGGGCAGTGGCGCAGGCCTCGGCGAGGCAGGCGACCATCTCCCGCTCCAGGCGCGCCAGCGCGCGTTTATTGCTGGCCATCAGGCGTCGTCGATCTGCTGGCAGAAGCGCAGGCGGTTGCCGAACGGGTCGGCGATCTGCATTTCCAGGCCCCAGTCGACCTTCTCGGCATGCGGGCGGGAGTAGCCGTACTGCTTGGCCTGTAGTTCCCCTTCCAGGGCCTTGAGGTCCTCGACCCGGGCGAAAATCGCCGACCCCGGGGTGGCATCGCCGTGGTGTTCGGACAGGTGCAGGATCAGCCCGTCGCGATGGACCTGCATGTACAGCGGCAGGTCGGCGGCGAAACGGTGCTCCCAGTCGAGGGTGAAACCGAGGAAATCAAGGTAGAACTCCCGGGCCTTGTCGACCGAGAAGATCCGCAGGATGGGGATGGCAGCGGCGAATTGCATTGGAGCTCCTGTGCTGTGCATTTTCCTGGGGCGTGAGTGTAACGCCGTCGGCACCGCTTGAGGGCGCGCTTTTGCCCCGCAATTGCGCAGTACGAGGCCCGTGGCAGCGTCGGTTGAATACATCGTAGGAAAATTCATTCGGATTCATCTGATTACTTGGCCTGCAACCTGCAACATCCCGTTCATCAATTTTGATCGATTGGTCAGGCAGCCGCGCTGGCATGGTGTTCAAGACGCCACGCCAGAGCGGCCCAGGCCACGGATGACGGGGGTTTTGCATGTCCTTGCCGGAGCCGCACACGGCACACGATGAGCAGGCGGGCTGGAGCGCGCACCTGCAGCTGCGCTTCGTCCAGCGCGAGGGCGTGACCCGGCTTGGTGCGCGCCGCCATGTCGGACCTCTTTTGGTGCAGCGGCCGTTCTACCCCGAGGGCGCCCCATGCCACGTTTATGTGCTGCACCCGCCTGGCGGCATCGTGGCCGGTGACCGCCTGGAGCTGGACATTCACCTTGAAGCGGGCAGCCACGCGCTGCTGACCATGCCCGGCGCCAGCAAGTTCTACCGCAGCATCGGCCCGACCGCACGGCTGGCGCAGCGCTTCCACCTGGCGGCCGGCAGCACCCTGGAGTGGCTGCCCCAGGACAGCATCTTCTTCAATGGTGCCCGCGCCAGCCTCGACAGCCGTTTCACCCTGGCGCCCGGTGCCCGCCTGCTGGCCTGGGAAACCCTGTGCCTGGGCCGCCCGGTGATGAATGAACGGTTCGAGCAGGGCGCCCTCGACAGCCGGCTGTGCATCGAACTGCCCGACGACCCCGGCTTGCACGAGCGCCTGCGCATCGACGGCGGGCGCCTGGACAAGCTCGGCGGCCACCCATTGCTCGCCACCTTCTGTGCAGCGCCTGCGAACGCACAGGTGCTGGAGCAGGTGCGCGCACTGCTGGATGAACTGCCCACGCCGGCCGGCGCAACCCTGCTCGGGCCACTGCTGGTGATCCGCCTGCTCGACCACGACAACCAACACCTGCAACACCACCTGCAGCGCCTCTGGCACTTGCTGCGCCCGGCCGTGCTCGGCCTGGCGCCTTGCCCGCCGCGCATCTGGGCCACCTGAAGAGAGCCTCCATGGAGCTGACCCCAAGAGAGAAAGACAAACTGCTGCTGTTCACCGCCGCCTTGCTGGCCGAACGGCGCCTGGCCCGTGGCCTGAAGCTCAACTACCCGGAGGCCGTGGCGCTGATCAGCGCGGCGGTGCTCGAAGGCGCCCGCGATGGCCGCACGGTGGCCGAGCTGATGAGCCTGGGCCGCGAAGTGCTGGTGCGCGAACAGGTGATGGAGGGCGTGCCGGAGATGCTCCACGACGTCCAGGTCGAAGCCACATTCCCCGACGGCACCAAGCTGGTGACCGTGCATGACCCTATCGTCTGAGGTGCTGCCCATGATCCCCGGAGAAATCCAGGTCGCCGCCGGCGACATCGAACTCAACGTCGGCCGCGCCACGGTCAGCGTCAGTGTGGCCAACCATGGCGACCGGCCGGTGCAAGTCGGCTCGCACTACCACTTTTATGAAGTCAACGATTGCCTGGTGTTCGAGCGCGAGCCGGCCCTGGGCTTTCGCCTGGACATCCCGGCCGGCACCGCCGTGCGTTTCGAGCCGGGCCAGGCGCGCACCGTGCAGTTGGTGGCCTATGCCGGCAAGCGTGAAGTGTATGGCTTCCAGGGCAAGGTGATGGGCGCGCTGGAGAGCAAGGTATGAGCCGTATTTCCCGTCGGGCCTATGCCGACATGTTCGGCCCCACCGTCGGCGATCGCGTGCGCCTGGCCGACACCGCGCTGTGGGTGGAGGTGGAGAAAGACTTCACGGTCTATGGCGAAGAGGTCAAGTTCGGCGGCGGCAAGGTGATCCGCGACGGCATGGGCCAGGGCCAGATGCTGGCGGCCGAGGCCATGGACCTGGTGCTGACCAACGCGCTGATCATCGACCACTGGGGCATCGTCAAGGCCGATATCGGCGTCAAGCACGGGCGCATCGCCGCAATCGGCAAGGCCGGCAACCCCGACGTGCAGCCCGGTGTGACCGTGGCGGTCGGGCCGGGCACCGAGGTGATCGCCGCCGAGGGCAAGATCGTCACCGCCGGTGGCATCGACTCGCACATTCATTTCATCTGCCCGCAGCAGGTGGAAGAAGCGCTGACCAGCGGCGTCACCACCTTCATCGGGGGCGGCACCGGGCCGGCCACCGGCACCAACGCCACCACCTGCACCCCCGGGCCCTGGTACCTGGCGCGCATGCTCCAGGCCGCCGACAGCCTGCCGATCAATATCGGCCTGCTGGGCAAGGGCAACGCCTCGCGCCCCGAGGCGCTGCGCGAGCAGATCGCCGCCGGTGCGGTGGGCCTCAAGCTCCACGAGGACTGGGGCTCGACCCCGGCGGCGATCGACTGCTGCCTGGGCGTGGCCGAAGAAATGGACATCCAGGTGGCGATCCACACCGACACCTTGAACGAGTCCGGTTGCATCGAAGACACCCTGGCCGCCATAGGCGATCGCACCATCCACACCTTCCACACCGAAGGTGCCGGCGGTGGCCACGCCCCGGACATCATCCGTGCGGCGGGGCAGGCCAACGTGCTGCCGTCATCGACCAACCCGACCCTGCCGTACACCGTCAACACGGTGGATGAGCACCTGGACATGCTGATGGTCTGCCACCACCTGGACCCGAGCATCGCCGAGGACGTGGCCTTCGCCGAGTCGCGCATCCGCCGCGAGACCATCGCCGCCGAGGACATCCTCCACGACATGGGCGCCTTCGCCATGACCTCGTCCGACTCCCAGGCCATGGGCCGGGTCGGCGAGGTGGTGCTGCGCACCTGGCAGGTGGCGCACCAGATGAAGCTGCGCCGCGGCCCGCTGGCGCCGGACAGCAGCTACAGCGACAACTTCCGGGTCAAGCGCTACATCGCCAAGTACACCATCAACCCGGCGCTGACCCATGGCATCGGCCACGAGGTCGGCTCGGTGGAGGTGGGCAAGCTGGCCGACCTGGTGCTGTGGGCACCGGCGTTTTTCGCGGTCAAGCCGGCGCTGGTGATCAAGGGCGGCATGATCGTCACCGCGCCCATGGGCGATATCAACGGCTCGATCCCTACGCCGCAGCCGGTGCACTACCGTCCGATGTTCGGAGCCCTGGGCGCGGCGCGGCATGCCACGCGCATGACCTTCCTGTCCCAGGCCGCCATGGACCGTGGCCTGCCCGAGGAGCTGAAGCTGCAAAGCCTGATCGGCGTGGCCCGCGGCTGCCGACAGGTGCGCAAGGCAGACATGCTGCACAACACCCTGCAGCCAGTGATCGAGGTCGACTCACAGACCTACCAGGTACGTGCCGACGGCGAGCTGCTGGTGTGCGAGCCGGCCAGCGAACTGCCGCTGGCCCAGCGTTATTTCCTGTTTTGAATGGTTTGGCTGGACGGGTATCTGTGGGAGCGGGCTTGCCCCGCGATGGATGGCACCGCCGTTCCCACGTCCCCAGGCCCGCAAGACCGATTTGTTTGAAAGGAGTGAACATGATCGTACTAACCCGCAGGGTCGCCGACGCCGAAACGGTGACCGGCAGCGTCACCCTGACTGTCGACAGCCGCATCAAGAGCCGCCTGCGCGTGACCCTCGACGACGGCCGTGATGCCGGTTTGATGCTCGAACGCGGCCACCTGCTGCGCGGTGGCGAGCTGCTCGCCGATGCCGAAGGCGGCCAGGTGATTCGTGTGCTCGCCGCGCCCGAAGCGGTATCCACCGTGCGTTGCAGCGACCCGCACCTGCTGGCGCGCGCCGCCTACCACCTGGGCAACCGCCATGTGCCGTTGCAGATCGAACCGGGCTTGCTGCGTTACCAGCACGACCATGTGCTCGACGACATGCTGCGTGGCCTGGGGCTGACGGTGGCTGCCGAACAGGCGCCGTTCGAGCCCGAGGCCGGCGCCTACCAGAGCGCACCGCATAGCCACAGCCATAGCCACGCTCACGACCATCCCTTCGTGCGCCTGCAAGCCCATTCCTGAACACCTCCTGGAGCTGACCATGAAAAAGACTTTCGCCCTGATGCTGCTGATGGTGGCCCTGCCGGCCTTCGCCCACCCAGGCCACGACGCCAACCCGTTGCAAGATGGCCTGCTGCACCCGCTGACCGGCCTCGATCATTTGCTGATGCTGCTCGGCACCGGCGTGCTCGCCGCGTTGACCGGCCGCACCCTGGCCCTGCCGCTGGCCACCTTGGCGGCCATGTTCGGCGGCGCGGTGTGCGGCCATCTGTTCGGTGATGTGGTCGGCATGGAGCAGATGATCCTCGGCTCCCTGCTGGTGGCCGCCGCGGCCATGCTGCTGCCCAGCCGCCAACTGCTGCTGTCGCTGATCATGCCGGTGTTCGCCCTGTTCCATGGCTGGGCCCATGGCGTCGAGGCCACGCCCAGCGCGTTCTGGCAGTTCAGCGCCGGCTTCGTCACCGTCAGCGGCTTGCTGCTGGCCGCAGGCTTTGCCGTCGGTTGCCTGCTGCGCCGCCATGCCGGCCTGCAGAAGGCCTTCGGCGGCGGCCTGCTGGCCGGTGCCGCGCTGGTGCTGGCCGGCTGATGAACAGCGACCTGGCGCTGCTGCGCCTGCTGCAGCTGGCCAGCCCCGGCCTGCCGGTGGGGGGCTTTACCTACTCGCAGGGCCTGGAGTGGGCGGTCGAAGCCGGCTGGGTACGGGATACCGCCAGCTTCGCCGCCTGGCAGCGTGAACAGCTGCACGACACCCTCGGCTACCTCGACTGGCCGCTGCTGGCGCGCCTGTACCGTGCCTGCCAGGCGGGCGACGCCCAAGCCTTCGCGCACTGGAGCCGCTTTCTGCTGGCCAACCGCGAAACCGCCGAGCTGCGCCTTGAAGAGCAGCAGCGCGGCAGCGCCCTGGCGCGCCTGCTCGATGGCTGGCAACTGGGCCAGGCGCCGGCCTGGCGGCCCAGCCTTGAACTCAGCCAGCTTGGCGGCATGGCCTGGCTTGGCGCGCACTGGTCGATCCCGCTGCGCCAGCTCGCCCTCGGCCTTGGCTTTGCCTGGCTGGAGGGGGCGGTGATGGCCGGGGTCAAGCTGGTGCCGTTCGGCCAGCAAGCGGCGCAGAGCCTGCTGCGTGATCTGGGCGAGGCGTTGCCTGCGGTACTCGATCAAGCCCTGGCGCTGGACGACGACCAGCTCGGCGGTGGCCTGCCACTGCTGGCCATCGCTTCGTCACGCCACGAAACCCAATACACCCGTTTGTTCCGTTCCTGAGGACTGCCTAGATGGAAAACTACCAGCAACCCCTGCGCGTCGGTGTCGGCGGCCCGGTCGGGTCCGGCAAGACCGCGCTGCTCGAATGCCTGTGCAAGGCCATGCGCGATCACTACCAGATTGCCGTGGTGACCAACGATATCTATACCAAGGAAGACCAGCGCATCCTCACCGAGGCCGGCGCGTTGGAGCCCGAGCGCATTGTCGGCGTGGAAACCGGTGGCTGCCCGCATACCGCGATCCGCGAGGATGCCTCGATGAACCTCGCGGCCGTGGAGGGGCTGGCGCGCAAGTTCGGCAACCTTGAAGTGATCTTCGTCGAGAGCGGCGGCGACAACCTCAGCGCCACCTTCAGCCCTGAGCTTGCCGACCTGACCATCTACGTGATCGACGTCGCCGAAGGCGAGAAGATCCCGCGCAAGGGTGGGCCAGGCATCACCAAGTCGGACTTCCTGGTGATCAACAAGACAGACCTGGCGCCCTACGTCGGTGCCTCGCTGGAGGTGATGGAGCGCGACACCAACCGCATGCGCCCCGAGCGACCCTGGACCTTCAGCAACCTGAAGAAGGGCGACGGGTTGCAGGCGGTGATCGACTTCATCGTTGAGCGGGGGATGCTCGGCGAAAGAGCTTGAATGCGCTTGCGATCTTGGGCTTGCGAGGGCGCTCCTACAAAACAAGAAAGGATTTCCGGGGGCGCATCGGCCTTCACCTGAATGCAGTGGCAAGGTTCAGGTCTAGAGTCTTTGACGTTGGCACGACTCGCCAGCGAAGCCCATTCAAGGAGTCGCAATGAGAAAGATCGCAACAATCGCGCTGTTGGCCGCTGCAAGTGTGCTCCAGGTTGCCTATGGCCAGGAGCCCACACCGCGGGATGTGGCCGAGCGTGAGGCCATTTCGCCGTTTGCCCCGCGCAACGCTGCCCCTGGCGTGAGCATTCGCTTGGCGAGCCTCGGCGTCCCACGAATGGCTTGCCCGAAAGGCACCTTGCGCACCCCGATGGGGCATTGTCAGCCGTCATTCGATTTTGATTGAACCTTGCGCGTTTGGTGGATGTTCATGCGGTCGCGCAGGAGGCGTAGCGCTGTGGCATAAGTTGTTCCTACGAGGTGTCGTTAAGTTTCCGAGGCATGCGTGGGGCTTTACCTAAAGTCGTAGGTTTGGACCGAAGGATAAGGTCTGTCTGGCTGTCGGCAGGGGAGTAAGACAACTCACCTGCCGCCGCTAAAAGCAGAAATCCCACTCAAGGAAACATGTATGAAAAAGCTCGTCCTGATCGCCCTGTTGACCACTGCTGGCCTGAGCCAACTGGCCCACGCGTATGGTGGGTACATTCCCCCTTGCCCAGAAGGCACATACCGGACTCCGATGGGCCACTGTCAGCCTGACTTTGACTTCGACTGAGTCGTCAGCCTTTTGAAACCACTCGACGGTCCTGGGATGTTCCGGGGCCGTCGGGAGGTTCTATCCAGTATTCGAGAATCGTAGCGAGGGCCAAGTTCAGCGCAACAAATAATATGCTCAACCCCTAGGTTAATCCTTGCCTGCCACAACCGTCCGAGACCCGGTCACACAGAGTAAGCTTGTGGGAAAAATCCCAGCGTGCCGGCCACGGCGCCACAGAGGTACCCATGGCTTCATACACCCTGCGTCAACTCAAGTACTTCGTCACCACCGTAGAGGCCGGCAGCGTTGCCGAAGCCTCGCGTCAGCTGTACATCGCCCAACCGTCCATCTCCACGGCGATCAAGAGCCTGGAAGAAAGTTTTGGCGTACAGCTGTTCATTCGTCATCACGCCCAGGGCGTGTCACTGACCCCCAGCGGCAAGCGTTTCTACGCCAAAACCCGCGCCTTGCTGCAGATGGCCCACGAGTTCGAACAGAACGCCCTGGCCGACAACGACACGGTGGCCGGGCATATCGATATCGGCTGTTTCGAGACCGTGGCGCCGCTTTACCTGCCACGACTGATCGCCGGTTTTCGCGCACGTTACCCCGGGGTGGACATCCGCCTGCGCGACGGTGAGCAGCAGGAGCTGATCCAGGGCCTGACCGCCGGAACCTTCGACCTTGCGTTCCTCTACGACCATGACCTGGACGGCACAATCGAAGCCGAGCCGCTGATGCCGCCGCAGAAGCCCTACGTGCTGTTGCCGGAGAAACACCGCTTTGCCGGCCAGGCCCAGGTGTCGCTGCGCGACCTGTGCCCGGAGCCGATGATCCTGCTCGACGTGGCGCCCAGCCGTACCTACTTCGTCAGCCTGTTCAACGAACTGGGGCTCACGCCGAACATCGTCTTCAGTTCGCCGTCGATCGAGATGGTGCGCGGGATGGTGGGGCAGGGCTTCGGGTTTTCGCTGCTGGTGACCCGGCCGCATACCGAGTTCACCTATGACGGCCAGCGCCTGGTGATGTTGGATATTGCCGAGCCGGTGACGCTGTCGGGGCTGGCCGCGGCGCACCTGAAACGGGTGCAGTTGACCAAGCCGGCACAGCTGTTCGTGGAGTTTTGCCGGGAAGAACTGGCCAGGTTCTGAATAAGTATCGCGGGGCAAGTCGCATCGGCGCACCGCTGCTCCCACGCCAGTTTAAGCGTGTGGGCTTGCCCCGCGATGCGCCGCGCGGGCGGCGCTCGCTCTTCAGAGTGCTGCGACCTCATCGCCCTGCACTCGAACGTCAGCCTGTTCGTCCTCGTGCATTCTTCACTTGCTGCATCTGCACACCATCAAGCAGCGCCTCGACCACCGCCTTGGCCGCATCCAGCCCATGGTCGTTGGCCAGCAGCAGATCCCGGCAGGTGCCGGTCGCCAGTTCCATCGCTTTCAGATTGGTCGCGAATGCCCCCTTGAGCAGGGTGGACAGGTGCACCAGCGCATCCTCGAAATCGACGCCATCGCGTACCGCGAACAAAGAAGGGTGGCTGCACTCGCAGTTGCCGAAGTCGGCATGCGCCGTGGTGGCGCGGGCAGGGGGATCAGGTAAGCCTTTTGTCATTGTGTCGCTCCTTGATTCAATGGAGCCGCCACATATCGCTACCAAACGAATGGTGACGGCTGTACGTAGGTTGGTAGACCGGGAATCAAGGAAACCGGCGCGCACGGAGGCGCCCTACGCACAGCCGCCATTGAACGAAACCGCGGGCACAAAAAAACGCCAACTGAATCGCAGAGCGGGCGCTTGTGCGCCTTGATTGATCGCGGGCTACCAAACCCGGCCGCTGGACTTACAGCAGCGCGCAAAGGTTACCGGGCATGGATCGGCGTTTCAAGGCGGGATCATCTGCGGATACACTTCGCCCACTCACCACCACAAGGACGTGCACGATGCCTGATTTCACCAGCCTGCTGGCCTTCGCCCTGATCTGCCTGGGCATGGTCCTCACCCCCGGCCCGAACATGATCTACCTGATCTCCCGCTCGATCTGCCAGGGCCGTGCGGCCGGGCTGATTTCGTTGGGTGGTGTGGCCCTGGGGTTCGTTATCTACATGCTGTGCGCGGCACTGGGCATCACCGCGTTGGTGATGGCGGTGCCGCTGGCCTACGACGCGTTGCGCATCGGCGGTGCAGTGTACTTGCTGTACCTGGCCTGGCAGGCGCTGCGCCCGGGTGGCCGCTCGCCGTTCCAGGTGCGCGACCTGCCGGCGGACAGCCCGCGCCGGTTGTTCGGCATGGGCCTGTTGACCAGCCTGCTCAACCCCAAGATCGCGGTGATGTACCTGTCGCTGATGCCACAGTTCATCGAACCGGGCCACGGCAGTGTGCTGGCCCAGTCGCTGGCGCTGGGCTGCACGCAGATCATGATCAGTGTGTCGGTGAATGCGTTGATCGCAGTGATGGCCGGCTCCATCGCGGTGTTTCTCGCCGGGCGGCCGGTGTGGCAGCAGGTTCAGCGTTGGCTGATGGGGACCGTGCTGGCGGGGCTGGCCGTGCGCATGCTGGCCGAAGGCCGCCGCTGAAGGCGTGCCCCGCGTCCTGCGGGGCGGCGCGGGCTTTCAGTCCTGAACCAGGCGCGGGCGGGTCTGGCGCTCGCTCTTGTACTGCATGGCCACCGACGGTGCCGCCTTGGCGCTACCGGTTTCCAGCCATTGGCGCATGCGGCTGGCATCGGCGAAGTGGGTGTACTTGCCGTAGGCGTCGAGAATCACCATGGCCACCGGGCGGTTGTCCATCCGGGTCAGCAGCACCAGGCAGTGGCCCGCCTCGTTGGTGAAGCCGGTCTTGGTCAGCTTGATGTCCCAGTTGCTCTTGTTGACCAGGTGATCGGTGTTACGAAAGCCCAGGGTGTAGTTGGGTTTGCGGAACGCCACGGTCTTTTCCGGGGTGGTCGAGAGTTCGCCGAGCATCGGGTACTTGCGCGAGGCCATCAGCAGTTTGGCCAGGTCCTGGGCGGTTGACACGTTCAGCGTCGACAGGCCGGTCGGCTCGACGTAGCGGGTATGGCTCATGCCCAGTGCGCGGGCCTTGGCGTTCATGGCCTTGATGAACGCGCCGTAGCCACCAGGGTAGTGGTTGGCCAGGGTGGTGGCGGCGCGGTTCTCCGACGACATCAGGGTAATCAGCAGCGTCTCGCGACGGTTCAGCTCGCTACCCAGGCGCACCCGCGAATACACGCCTTTCATCTCCGGGTTGTTGGCGATGGTCATGCTGAGCATTTCGTCCATGGGCAGCTTGGCGTCGAGCACGACCATCGCGGTCATCAGCTTGGTGACCGAGGCGATGGGGCGCACGCGATCGGCGTGGCTGGCGTACAGCTCCTGGTTGGTGTTGAGGTCGATCAGCAGGGCGCTGCCGGAGGCCAGGTGCAACTTGCTGGGGTCACGTTGGGCCTGGGCCGGGGGTTGTGCAGCAGCGGTCGACGGGAGGGTCGCAGTACCTGTGAGCAACAGCAGCAGGCTGAGGATGGACAGGGAAGTTTTCACGTTGAGGCTCACTAAATGTTGGTATGTCGTTGGCTGTGCAAGGGTTTTCCCCCAAAAACCGATGCATTGTGGAGTATGGCTTAAAGGCTGTCGAATGCCTTATATCCAAAGGGCGCAAGGTGAACGAAATTTAATCCTGTACCGATTCTGTACCCATTACCTTCTCTTCCGGCTTGGCGATTTTTGGCCCGGTCGTTGGTGCAGGGCGCTGGCGGCCAGCGCCAAATTGGACTACTGCTTCCGTCTCGATCAATCCACTCAAGGAATGTGAGATGAGGCGACTACTGCTGGGTGTCATGCTGGTTGCGTCGGGCGCTGCTCAGGCTGGAATTCCGCTAGTGAACGCCACGTGCCCAGGCAACATCGAGGTGCACGCCGACAAGGGTGGCCCTATCTACATCAATGGCAAGGAAGGCAAGCTGAAGAGGTTCAACGACAACTACTTCGAAGCCAAGGGCAGCGGTGTGACGATCTCGCTGTCGATCAACCCGGACGGCTCTGCGAGCGTTTCCTATACCGGTAAGAACCGAGCCAATGGCATCTGCCAGGTGAAGGGTGATGGCTCTTGAGGCGCTGTCGGGCAGAGCCGAAGTTCTAGTTGCGGATCAGCAGGCCTTATCCGATGCGATATAGGCCATGACTGGGCCGACCTGTGAGTGAACTTGCCAGTCACTCACAGGCTCTGCGCTTCAACGGCGAGACGTGCGCGGTTATACCCGCTCTCCCTTGGCCCACAACTGCTGCCTCCAGTTGTTATTCCAGTTCCTTTGATGCACTTCGACTGCGGAACCATCCCGGGGCGCTTTGCGAGCCTCAACTTTAGCCAGGATTTGCGCACTGATATCAATGGTCTTGGCGTAGTTTTGTCGATTGAACGCTATCGTGGCACTGAAACTCTCTGCGTCGAAGACTTCAATCTGAGCGTCGGCTAACTCATTGGCCTGTTTTACCAGGCGTTCAGATCCATTCAGTACCTTGAGCAGCCGGTCCGCTTGGTCCTTGCTGAGTTCGTCAGCGTTCACCAGGACTATTTCCCTGGCCGCGTTGACACTGAAACCGAAGGATAGCCCCCTTAAATCAGGGTGGTCGGTAGAGACTTTTTCAAGGACATCTAGATAAGTCGATTCGATCTGCGCGTCCGCAGCGCGGCGGCGAACATGTGCTACCTCCATGGACGCCAACTTCTGGTTGATCGTATCCCACTGTATGGCAATGGAGTCCCTGGACATGCTGGAAACTAACTGCCTGCTTTCTTCCTCCCCCAGTGCATCAGGGTCGAGGATCTTGGCTCCACCAGAAAGCGCATGCTCGGCACCGGCAGAGGCGGCCGCCTTCAGCGCTTCGGCGTAGTTGCTGTATTTATCCAATGCCTCTTGGCTAATGTGTACGTGGTTGCCGACTTCTATCTGGTCACCATCTTCATTCACCGTCGCTACTTGGCTTGGGTTGACCTCGGTGGGCTTGGTTGCCCGCCAAATCTGGATGGATTTGTTGTCGGTGACAGTAAATGAATTGAATGTCGGAATGTTACTCATGGAAAATCCCTTTCGTCGCCATCCTGGATTTAGAGTGCGTCGGCAGGCGCCTCCAATTCTTTAGTTTGAGCGTGACGAAACCCAAGGATTTCGTGGGATTGGCAACGCACTTAAGCTCAGCGAAACCCGACGAACACTGCCGGAGTACTGCTGAGTCGCTGTCGAATGCCTTGTAGCCAAAGCGCGCAACGCGTGGTTGTTTGATCCTGCAAGTCAATATGTCGTCACGATCGTCAAGGCCAATTGCTGGTCATTCATTAATGGCGCAGGAGCGCTTTCATGGTAATGGCGCACTGCCTGTTCGAACTGTGCGCCGCGAATACCCTCGTTCGAACCAATGAAGGCCAGAGCATCTGACTTGGCAGACTTGAAGATCTCGGGGATCAGCGTCGTCAGCCCGGTGGTTCCCGCAACAAGGATCGATGGCGCTATCGTGGTGATGAACAGTGCCTGGTCGAACGGGTTGTCACGGGGCTCTGCCAATGCACTGTTGCTTGACGATGCAAGCAGCGCGATCGCCATTATCTTCCAAGCATCCATGCCCTGGCGCCTCCCTGCTGCCTGGTTGAAAGTTTGCCACCCTAGCAGGCCTGGTTGCCGCGCAGAAGCCGCCGCTGTTTTGCGCAGGCAAAAAAAGCCCGCCATGAAGGCGGGCGAGGGGACGCTTGGGGGAGCAACACACAACAACAGATTCGGTTCAGGCAATAAGGCAGTTGTCGAGCAACTGCCCGGCCAGGGTCTCGGCCGAGGAGCGGGTGGTCAACGGGCCGCTGATGGCTTCGCCGTTGCGCATCAGGTACCAGCACGCCAGTTGGCCTTGGGCACGCAGGCTGGCCGGTACGGCGCTGCCGATGACGGACATGATCTGGATCGGGGCCATGGGGGATCTCCTGTGAAACATGGCCCCACATTACGCAGACGCCGTGAAGGTTTGAAATCGATGGCTTCGATAGTGGTCATTGATTTCATCAACTGTGCCGACTACCAGCGAGGCGGGCCGTAGTAGACCGGCGGCGGGCCGTAGTAGCGGCGATACACCGGTGGCGGCGGTGCCGGCACATACTGTTCGACCACATACGGCTGGTAGTAAACGGGCGGCGGCGGTGCCTGCACATACACCGGTGGCGGTGGGTAATAGGCGGGCTGGCGCTCGACGTAGACGGTACGGTCATGCCCACCGCTGACGGCTGCCCCGACCACCGCGCCCACCACTGCCGCGCCGATCACCGGCCCCGGGCCATACCAGCCGCCACCGTGGGCGGACGCCTGCCCGCTGACGGCCAGCGCGCCGACCAGCAGGGCGATTCCGGGGATGAAACGCTTCATGGTCAATCCTCGCAAGACAACCCCACGCTTGGGGCCTGATTACTATGACCGCAGTCAGGGTCAAGTGAGCGCAGGGGAAGGGTAAAGGTTGTGTAAGGGGCGACCGGCGGCTACCTCTGTTACGCTCAGTCAATCGTTTCAGCAGCCTCGACAGGAGCGGCAATGAATCCTTCCCCCAGCAGCGCCACCGTGCTGTGCATTTCCCTGGCCGGACGCCCCGGTACCTTCGGCGTGCGCTTTCACAATCACCTCTACCAGCAGCTCGGGCTGGATTACTACTACAAGGCCATGACCACCCAGGACCTGCCGGCCGCGGTGGCCGGCATCCGCGCCCTGGGCATTCGCGGCTGCGGTGTGTCGATGCCGTACAAGGAGGCTTGCATGGCGCTGGTGGATGAGGTCGATCCGTCTGCGCTGGCGATCGAGTCGGTCAACACGCTGGTCAACACCGACGGTCACCTCAAGGCCTACAACACCGACTATCTGGCGGTACGCCAGCTGCTGCAGCGCCACCAGGTCGACCCTGGCACCGGCTTTGCCTTGCGCGGCAGCGGTGGCATGGCCAAGGCGGTGGCCAGCGCGCTGCGTGACGCGGGCTTTGCCGACGGCACCATCGTCGCCCGCAACGAACAGGCCGGGCGGCACCTGGCGGATGTCTGTGGCTATCGTTGGTTGCCCGAGCTGGGCGATCTATGCCCGCCGATGCTGGTCAATGTCACGCCGATCGGCATGGCTGGCGGGCCAGAGGCCGATCAGCTGGCGTTTTCGGAAAATGCGATTGCCGCGGCCGAGCGGGTGTTCGACGTGGTGGCGATGCCAGCGCGCACACCGCTGATCCAGCGGGCGGAAACGCTGGGCAAGCCGGTGATCAGCGGGCTTGAGGTGATTGCCCTGCAGGCGCTGGAGCAGTTCGTGCTGTATACCGGGGTGCGGCCGACGGACGAGCAGGTGGCGGCGGCGGTGGCGTTTGCCCAGGGCGGCTGAACGCAGCGGCCCCCACAGGGTACGCATGGCTTGAAGTCAGCTCGGTCGGGGTGGGAGCAACTGTTTACTGTAGGAGCGGCCTTGTGCCGCAAAAGGGCCGCAACGCGGCCCCAGCAATCTCAGCATGGTTTGGAGATCCCGGGGCTGCTGCGCAGCCCTTTCGCGGCACAAGGCCGCTCCTACAGTGGGCGTGCATACGTTGGGCTCAAAACACCTTGTGCCCGTCATCCAACTGATGGTCCACCAGCGCTCGCCCATGGGCCAGTGACACATGCTGGGCGTTCTCCAGGTCGGCGAAGAATTTCATCGGCAGCGACAGGCGCTTGCTGGTATGCCCGCCTGGATCGGTAATCAGGCAGCCGGCGGCATAGGGCAGGGGGGAATCGGGGTGGGGCATCACACTGGCGGTGATGGTGTGCTCGCGGTATTCACAGTGAAGGGTTTGCATCGTCCTTACCTCGCTGTGGCTATGGAAGGGTTACTTCCATATACCACGGCAAGGGGCCGGTAGTTCCCGGCCCGACGAGCGCGAGCGCCGTCTGTCAGTCTTTCAGCGCGGTCGGTTGGATGACTTCGACCCAGTAACCATCCGGGTCCTTGACGAAGGCCAGGTGGTTCATGCGGCCATCGGCCAGGCGCTTCTGGAAGGGCACGTCCAGCGCCTCGAAACGCGCGCAGGCTTCGCGTACGTCCGGCACCGAAATGCAGATGTGGCCAAAGCCGCGCGGGTCGGTGTTGCCGTTGTGGTAGGCGAACTCAGGGTCGTTCTCGGTGCCGTGGTTGTGGGTCAGTTCGAGCACGCCAGGGATCGATTTCATCCACTGGTGGCGCTCGGCGTCGTCGGCAGGGATCTGCGCCGGGTCGACCAGGGCCAGGAAATACAGGCTGAAGGCCGCTTCCGGGAAGTCGCGCTTGTCCACTAGGCGGAAGCCCAGTACACGGGTGTAGAAGTCCAGCGATTTCTCGATGTCCTTGACCCGCAGCATGGTGTGGTTGAATACGAATCGGGCGGTGGCGGTGTCTGGCTGGGCGGTGACGCCGGGCAGGGTGTTCAGATCATGCAGGCTCATGGGAACTCCAGAATCAGGGCCTAGGGTTTGTACGAAAAGTCGCCGAGCGGCGATCAGGCAAGGCGAAAACAGGCGAGGAAGCGGAGTTGACTGGTTGTCAATGAGCATTCCGAGCCTGTTTTCAACGCAGCATGATCGTCGCGCAGGCACTTTTCGTACAAAGCCTAAATACAGACGGGCATGATACGGCAGTGAGCCTCGAGCGCAAACGAAAGCGCCCTGCACGAGTGCAGGGCGCCGGAATTAGAGGCCCGCATGTGCGGGCGCGTGATGGGGTCGCTAGTCCTTTAGCTGGTTCGATACTGTTACAGCGCTTGTGAAAAATGTGTGAAGCGGGTGTTGATATTTCATCAGCGAACCCAGCTTTCCACGGTCTGCGCCCCGTACTGTTCTTTCCAGGCCTTCAGCCCACGGTGGTTGCCGCCTTTGGTCTCGATCAGCTCGCCGGTGTGGGGGTTCTCGTACACCTTCACCACACGCGGGCGGCGTTGCTGTTTGGCGGCAACTGCCGGGCCCCGCGCGGTCGCTTTGGGGTCGAGAATGGCGATGATGTCGCGCAGGCTCTTGTCATAGCTTTTCATCAGGCCGACTAGTTTCTGCTCGAATTCGATTTCGCGTTTGAGGCCGGCATCCTTTTTCAGCGCTTCCAGTTGTGCCATCTGTTCCTGTAGCGCTTTTTCGGCAGCACGAAACTCTGCAAGTCTGGACACTGTCATCACTCCTGTAAGTCTGCCGTGGCATGGCGTAACGAACATGGAAATCACACTAGACGCCGGCCACGCGGGTGGGTATTGCTGTTCGCTGTTAGTGAGTGTAGTAGTCGCGGGCAGGGGGGTAAACAGTAAACTTTCAATTGATTATCCGGGAACTTTGCCGGTTTTTCGCAACCGCTTTGAAATTGCTTCAACAGCTGTTCTCGGCTGCGCTAGACCATGGTCCAATGGCTCATTCCAGAGCCTTCGGGGCAAAATTGGCGATGATGGTCGAGATCTGTTCGTTCATCGCGTAGTGCCGGTGCAGGTGACTGCCCGGATTGTTTTTTGCCTTTCTCTGGATGTTCCCTCGCATGTTTGCCCCTTTTCCTCTCGCCCCCGGGCGCAGTGTTGCCGGCTTGTTCTTGCTGTGCGCCGGTGTCAGTGCCCAGGCCGCCGGTTTTGTTGAAGACAGCAGTGCCAAGATCGAAGCCCGCAATGTCTATTTCAACCGCGACTTCCGTGATGGTCACAGCAGTTCCAGCCAGGGCGCGTCGAAGCGCGAAGAGTGGGCGCAAGGGTTCATCCTCAATGTCCAGTCCGGGTATACCCAAGGCCCGGTAGGGTTCGGGGTGGATGCCTTGGGGATGTTCGGTTTCAAACTGGATTCCAGCCCGGCTGACAGTAACAGCGGGCTGCTGCCGTCGTCCGGGCATGACCCGCGCCACTCCGCCGACCAGTACGCCAAGATGGGAATTGCCGGCAAGCTGAAGGTCTCCGAGACCGTGCTCAAGTACGGTTCGATGATGCCGGATGTACCCCTGCTCAAGTACAACGATGGCCGTTTGTTGCCGACCATGTTCCACGGTGCCTGGCTCACCTCCGAAGAAGTGCGTGACCTCAAGTTCACCCTGGCGCGCCTGAACCAGTACACCGCGCGGGATTCCACCGACCGCCAGGACATCCGCGTGCACTGCAAGAACAAGCGCTATGCCTGCGATATCGAGGCCAACCACTTCGACCTGGGCGGTATCGATTACCGCTTCAACGAACGTGTCAGCGCCCAGTACCAGGTGTCCAAGCTCGAGAACATCTATCGCCAACACTTCCTCGGCCTGGTTGCCAGCCAGCCGCTGCAGGTGGGTACGCTGTCGGCCGACCTGCGCCTGATCAAGAGCGATGACATCGGCAACGCCCGCGCAGGCAACATCGACCACCGTGCCTTCAGCGGCATGCTCGGCTACAGCCTGGGCGGCCACAAGCTCAGTGCCGGCTGGCAGCGCATGTATGGCGAAAGCGCCATGCCGTACCTCGACGGCACCAACCCGTACCTGGTCAACTACGCCCAGGTCAACGACTTCGCCGCCGCCCAGGAGCGCTCCTGGCAGCTGCGTTACGACTACGACTTCAAGGCCATTGGCGTTCCCGGCCTGACGTTCTTCACCCGCTATATCAACGGCGACAACATCAAGGTGCCGGGCAGCACTGCCGAAGGCAAAGAGTGGGAGCGCGACACCGAGCTCAAGTATCAGGTGCAAAGCGGCACCTTCAAGGATGTCAGCGTGCGCCTGCGCAACTCCACTTACCGCAGCAACTACGAAAAGTGGGCGCGGGACATGGACGAGACGCGGGTTATTGTCAGCTACAACTTCTCGGTGTTCTAAGCCCCCCTTTGCCAAATACCGGTGGCCATCCGAGAATGACCGCCGGTAACCAGGCAGGGCAGGTGATGAAGCAACTTCTGTTGATTGGTATCGGCCCGGGCGACCCGCGCCAGGTCACCTACGAGGCCGTCGAGGCCATGGGCCGTGCCACGGTGTTCTTCGTGCTCGACAAGGGGCAGGAGAAGGACGAACTGGTGGGCCTGCGCAAAACCATCCTCGAACGCTACCTGCCTGATGGCGGCTATCGCCTGGTACAGGTCGCCGACCCACGGCGCGATGCCCAGGCAGCGGACTACGTTGCGGCCGTGCACGACTGGCACGTGCAGCGCGCCGCGCTGTATGCCCGGCTGATCGAGGACGAGCTCGGTGCCGATGATGTCGGCGCTTTCCTGCTCTGGGGTGAGCCGGGGCTATATGACAGCACCTTGCGCATCCTCGAGCTCGTGCGTCAGCGTGGCCTTGCGCTGGGGCTTGAGGTGATTCCCGGTATCAGCAGTATCCAGGCCCTGGCGGCCAGGCATCAGGTTCCCCTCAATCGCATCGGCGAGCCGTTGACCGTACTGCCGGGTCGTCGCCTGGCTGGGCAGGCGCAGATCGACAATGTGCTGGTGATGCTCGATGGCCAGTGCGCGTTTGCCGCACTGGAGGACCCGCAACTGACGATCTACTGGGGTGCCTACCTGAGCACGGCCGACGAGCTGTTGATTGCCGGGCCGCTGCAACAGGTCAAGGCGCAGATCCTCGACGCTCGTGAGCAGGCCCGGCGGCGCAAGGGCTGGATCATGGACACCTACCTGTTGCGCCGCGAATCCTGAGGCCGGGCTGCCGCGTTGGCAGGCAGCCGGTTAGCGGCGTTCGCGCCGCAGCATGGCCCCGACGAAGTTGTACAGCCGCTGTTCTTGCATATGCACGAGGCTGTGTTCAATACGCCCGAGCAGCACGGTGGCATGCCGCTGGCGGTCGAAGCGTGCCTTGAGCAGCGGCTCGCAGGCGTCATGCGCCCGTTGCCACTGTGCCGCGTCGCCGTACAGCTGCGCGGCCGCCTTGGCCAGCCCTTCGGCGGTGTCGGCAACGCTGCCCGGCCAGGGGTGCTGCCCTTGGATACCTACAGCACCCACCGGGGTGGTCACGCAGGGCGTGCCATGGCGCAGCGCCTCGAGCAGCGGGCCGTCGATGCCCGCGCCGGACCGTAGTGGCGCCAGGTATACACGGGCGCTGCCCAGCAGTGTCTCGACACATGCCACCTCGCCCATCACATGCAAACCCTGCTCCGGCGCATGCAAGGCCATGCTCCTGGCTGACGGGTTGGCGCCGTGGAGGTACAGCTGCGCTTCAGGCAGCTGGCGGCGCAGCACCGGCCAGAGGTTGTGCCTGAGCCACAGCAGCGCATCATGCTGGGCCGCCGAGGCGAAGTCGCCCAGGCACACGAAGTGCTGGCGCTCGGCGAACGGGCGCGAGGTAACGGCTGGCTCGACCATCGGCGGGCAGTAATGCAGCAGGAAATCCGGCACACCGAAGCCGTTGACCAGCAGGTCGAACTCGGCTTGCGAGGTGATTAGCGTCAGGTCGCAGCGCCAGATGGCCGCCAGTTCACGTTGGGTCAGTTCGCTGGGCGCCATCTGCCGATACAGGTCCGGGCCGCTGGTGGCGAACAGGGCGCGGAAGTCGTTTGGGTCGAGGCCTTCGATCAGGCGGCGGCGCAGCAGTTGCTGGCGCGTCTCGCGCAGGCTTTGCAGGCCGCCGGTGAGCAGCACGCGCAGGGCTTGGGGGATGTGTTGGGTGACCTGGCTGGCGTAGCGCTCTTCGCTGGTGAAACTGTCGAACAGCACCACGTCTGCGGCCTGGCTGGCGAAGAAGCCCTGATCATCAGCGCGGATGTGCTGCTCGATCACGCCAAGTGCCGCCAGGTCGGCCTTGCGCTCGCAGGGTTGGGCCGAGCTGGCGAAGGTAACCTGCCAGCCGCCGGCCAGGAAGGTTTGGAGAATCTGCTGCAGGTGCTGGCCGGCGCTGCAGGCCTGTGACTCGGGCCAGCTGTGGCTGAGGACCAGGAGATGGGGCATGGGGGGAGGGCCTTGGGGCAAAGGGCGCTATTTAAGCATATGGGGATGGGGTGGGCTGCCATGGGCATGACGGGGCATTTCCAGCGCCTGTCACGGCGAACACCTCGCAGCCCTACACCAAACCTTGAAGAAAGCACCCCACCTCAACCCGCCCCAAGAATCTCCCGCACTTTGTCCCGCAACCGATCAATGCTGAACGGCTTGGCAATCATGTACATGCCTTCAGGCACACTCACGTTCTCGGCAAAGCCACTGGCAAACAGTACAGGCAGCAGGGGCCGCAACTCACGGGCCTTGCCCGCCAGTTCTTCACCGCGCATATCCGGCAAACCGACATCGGTCATCATCAACGCCAACGACTGCCCGGCATCTTCGAGAACCTTCAGTGCAGCAGCGGCATTTTCCGCCTCGACGGTTTTGTAGCCCAGTTCGTCGAGCACATCGACTATCAACATACGAACGATGTCGTCGTCCTCGACTACCAGAAGATGCATTGTACGGATCCTGTTTCGCGTAAGGGGTATCTACTCTGTGCCCGTGGCGGAGTAGAAGTTCCCCAGCTTAACGGCGTGTGCAATCAGATGGAACGATTGGCGCACAGCGCCTTCAAATACTGGCTAAATGCCCTGCCAGAACCGCCAAAGCTGGTTAGACTCGCTGTATTCCCGGTCGGTGTGGCGCAGGGTCTTAAACTTGCAGGATGTAGCCGCCAACACTGTTCAATGGACTTTTTTCGCTCGGGCCTTATCACATGATGCAAACAGCCTCGATGGATCAACGCAGCTTTCGCAAGCTACTCGCCCGCAACGTCGGCCTGCCGCTGGGCGTCGGGCTGCTGGGCGCCGTGGCGTTTGTGGCGGTGATCAACTACCTGCTCTCGGCCATGCAATGGGTCGAGCACACCGATCGGGTGATCGGCAATGCCAACGAAACGGTCAAGCTGTCGATCGACATGGAAACCGGCATGCGCGGTTACCTGCTGACCGGCGAAGAGCGTTTTCTTGACCCCTACGAGGTGGCCAAGCCGCGTATTTTCAGCAGCCTGGACAGCCTCAAGGGGATGGTGGCGGACAACCCGCAACAGGTCGAGCGGATCGAGCGGCTGATCGCTCTGCAGCGGGAGTGGAACAACTTTGGCGGCGAGATGATCAACCTGCGCCGTAGCAAAGGTGACTATCAGCTGCCGATCGGCTCCGGCCGTGGCAAGCGCATCACCGACGAGATCCGCAAGGAATTCGACAGCTTCATCAGCACCGAACAGCAACTGCGCATGGCACGCAACGAGAAGGTCAGTGCGGTCACCGTCACCGCCATCTCGGCTTTCGTCCTGTTCATCGTTGCCCTCAGCGGGCTGCTCGCCTTCCTTGGGCGGCGCGACCTGCTGGCGCTCTCGGCCAGCTACGCCGACAACCTGCAGGCGCAGCAGCGCGCTGCCGAGGGCCTGGAGCACCAGGCCTGGCTGCGCGCCGGGCAGACCCAGCTGGGCGAACAGATGATGGGGCAACTGACGCTGCCCATGCTCGGCGACAACATCCTGCGTTGTTTCGCCGGCTACCTGGGGAGCGTGGTCGGCGCCCTTTATGTGCGTGACGAGCACGGGCACCTGGTGCGGGTGGCCAGCTACGGCCTGGATGCCGAGCAGCAAGGCAAAGAGCAGGTGCTGGGAGAGCATGGCGGCCTGCTGGCCCAGGCCGTGATGCAGGGGCGGCTGATCCGCCTGGATGACTTGCCCGAGGATTACTACCAGCTCAGCTCCGGCCTTGGCCGTGGTTTGCCGCGCAGCGGCCTGCTGATGCCTGCCCGGGATGATGGCCGTATCAATGGGATCGTAGAAATCGGCTTCCTGCGCCCATTGCACGAGCGTGATGTCGAGCTGCTGGAACGCGTTGCCGAGAACATCGGCATCTCCATCGAAAGCGCCCGCTACCGCCAGCGGCTGCAGGAAGTGCTGGCCGAGACCCAGCAGCTCAACGAGGAACTGCAGGTCCAGCAGGAGGAGCTCAAGTCGGCCAACGAAGAGCTGGAAGAACAGTCGCGGGTGCTCAAGGAGTCCCAGGCCTACCTGGAGACGCAACAGGCGGAGCTGGAGCAGACCAACGAACAACTGGCCGAGCGCACCGATGCCCTGGACCGCAAGAACAGCGAGCTGAACCAGGCCCAGGTGGAGCTGCAGGCGCGCGCCGACGACCTGCAGCGATCGAGCAAGTACAAGTCGGAATTCCTCGCCAACATGTCCCACGAGCTGCGCACGCCGCTCAACAGCTCGCTGATCCTGGCCAAGCTGCTGGCCGAGAACGGTGAGGGCAACCTCAGCCAGGAGCAGGTCAAGTTCGCCGAGTCGATCTACTCGGCCGGCAACGACCTGCTCAACCTGATCAACGACATCCTCGACATCGCCAAGGTCGAGGCCGGCAAGCTTGAAGTGCGCGCCGAAACCACCCCGCTGGAGCGCCTGGTCGAAGGCCTGCAGAGCATGTTCCGACCGCTGGCCCAGGACAAGGGCCTGGACTTCGAGGTACAGCTCGAACAACCCCTGCCGGCGACACTGTTCACCGACCGCCAACGCCTCGAGCAGATCCTCAAGAACCTGCTGTCCAACGCCGTCAAGTTCACCGAGCGCGGCCAGGTGAGCCTGCGCATCAGCCACCAGGTGGGCATGGGCATCGTGTTCGCCGTGCGCGACACCGGCATCGGCATTGCCGCCGACCAGCAGCAGGCGATCTTCGGCGCCTTCCACCAGGTCGACGGCACCAGCAACCGCCGCTATGGCGGCACCGGGCTGGGCCTGTCGATCTCGCGCGACCTGGCCCACCTGCTCGGCGGGCAGATCAGCGTCGACAGCAGCCCGGGGCAGGGCAGCGTGTTCAACCTGATCCTGCCCGAGCGCTACGAGCCCTCGGGCGAGCAGAAAACCGTGCACAGCCTGCGCCCGGCGGTCGATGAACTGCCCCCGGCGCCGCAGGTAGTGGTGCCGGCGCGTGCCGAACGGCCGAAACCTGCGTTCACCGACGACCGCGAACTGGCGCCGTTCAGCAACCGCTGCATCCTGGTGGTCGAGGACGAACCGAACTTCGCCCGCATCCTCTACGACCTGGCCCACGAACTGGGCTACAGCTGCCTGGTGGCGCAGAGCGCCGACGAAGGCTTCGAACTGGCCGCCCAGTACCTGCCCGACGCCATCCTGCTGGACATGCGCCTGCCCGACCATTCCGGGCTCACCGTGCTGCAGCGCCTCAAGGAGCAGGCCGGCACCCGGCATATCCCGGTGCACATCATCTCGGTGGAAGACCGCGTCGAGGCGGCCATGCACATGGGCGCGGTGGGCTACGCGGTAAAACCCACCAGTCGCGACGAGCTCAAGGCTGTGTTCGCCCGTCTGGAGGCCAAGCTTACCCAGAAGCTCAAGCACATCCTGCTGGTGGAAGACGACGACCTGCAGCGCGAGAGCATCGCCCGCCTGATCGGCGACGACGACATCCAGATCACCGCCGTGGCCCTGGCCCAGGACGCCCTGGCGCTGCTGCGCGAGAACATCTACGACTGCATGATCATCGACCTCAAGCTGCCCGACATGCTCGGCAACGAGCTGCTCAAGCGCATGACCGCCGAGGACATCCGCAGCTTCCCGCCGGTGATCGTCTACACCGGGCGCAACCTCACCCGCGAGGAAGAGGCCGACCTGCTCAAATACTCGCGCTCGATCATCATCAAGGGCGCACGCTCGCCGGAGCGCCTGCTCGACGAAGTCACGCTGTTCCTGCACAAGGTCGAGTCGCAGCTGTCCAACGAGCGCCAGCGCATGCTCAAGACCGCGCGCAGCCGCGACAAGGTGTTCGAGGGGCGCAAGATCCTGCTGGTGGACGACGATGTGCGCAACATCTTCGCCCTCACCAGCGCCCTGGAGCACAAAGGCGCCATCGTCGAGATCGGCCGCAACGGGCGTGAAGCCATCGAGGCGCTCGAGGCCAACGACGACATCGACCTGGTGCTGATGGACGTGATGATGCCGGAGATGGACGGTTACGAAGCCACTCGCCTGATCCGCCAGCAGCCGCGCTGGCGCAAGCTGCCGATCATCGCCGTGACCGCCAAGGCGATGAAGGACGACCAGCAGCGCTGCCTGCAGGCCGGCGCCAACGATTACCTGGCCAAACCGATCGACCTGGACCGCTTGTTCTCGCTGATCCGCGTGTGGCTGCCGCAATTGGAGCGAATCTGACATCTTGACCAGTGAACGCAACACCGACATTGAAATCCGGCTGCTGATCGAGGCGATCTACCTCAAGTACAGCTACGATTTTCGCGACTACTCCGGCGCTTCGATCAAGCGCCGGATCCTGCACGCCCTGCGCCAGTTCGACTGCCGCACGGTGACCGCGCTGCAGGAGCGCGTGCTGCACGACCCGGGCATGTTCATGGAGCTGCTGCAGTACCTGACGATCCCGGTCAGCGAGATGTTCCGCGACCCCGGGCACTTCCTGGCGCTGCGCAACGAAGTGGTGCCGCTGCTGCGCACCTGGCCCTCGATCAAGATCTGGATCGCCGGTTGCAGCACGGGCGAGGAGGTCTATTCCATGGCCATCCTGCTGCGCGAGGAGGGCTTGCTGGAGCGCACCATCCTGTACGCCACCGACATCAACCCGCACTCGCTGGAGCGCGCCAAGCAGGGCATCTATTCGCTGCAGAGCATGCGCGAGTACGAAGAGAACTACCGCAAGGCCGGTGGCCAGCGCGACTTCGCCGAGTACTACACCGCCGCCTACGGCAACGCCATCATGGACAGCAGCCTGCGCGACAACGTGACCTTCGCCGACCACAGCCTGGCCACCGACAGCGTGTTTTCCGAGACCCAGCTGGTGTCGTGCCGCAACGTGCTGATCTATTTCAACAAGACCCTGCAGGACCGCGCCCTGGGGTTGTTCCACGAGTCGCTGTGCCACCGCGGCTTCCTGGTGCTGGGCAGCAAGGAGTCGGTGGATTTCTCGGCCTACAGCGACGGTTTCGAGCCGCTGGTGCGGCCTGAACGGATCTACCGCAAGTCATGAACGGCGTGCGTGCGGTGGTCATCGGTGCCTCGGCGGGCGGCGTCAGCGCGCTGTTCAGCGTGCTCGGCGCGTTGCCGCAAGGTTTCGCCATCCCGGTGCTGTGCGTGCTGCACCTGCCGGACAACCGCCACAGCCAGCTGGCTGAAGTGCTGCAGCGCCGCCTGCACCGCCCGGTGCGCGAAGCCTGCGACAAGGCACCTATCGAAGCGGGGCTGATCTACGTCGCCGGCCCCCGCTACCACCTGTCGGTGGAGCAGGACCTGACGCTTTCCCTCAGCCAGGAAGAGCCGGTGCATTTTTCCCGGCCGGCCATCGACTACCTGTTCGCCTCGGCGGCGGACGCCTACGGCCCGGGCCTGCTCGGTATACTGCTGACCGGTGCCAACGAAGACGGCGCCCGGGGGCTGTTGCAGATCAAACAAAGGGGCGGCCGGACCGTGGTCCAGGACCCTCGCGATGCGCAGGTCGCGCTGATGCCGGAGGCCGCCCTGGCCCTGCACCGCCCCGACCATATCCTTTCCCTGAGCGGTATCGGGCAGTTGCTCGCCACCTTGGAACCCCACGCATGCTAAGCAACATCACCGCCAAACTGCTGATCGTCGACGACCTGCCGGAAAACCTGCTGGCCCTCGGTGCCCTGATCCAGGGCGAGGACCGCGAGGTCCACCAGGCCCAGTCGGCGGAACAGGCGTTGTCGCTGCTGCTCGACCACGAGTTCGCCCTGGCCATCCTCGACGTGCAGATGCCCGGCATGAACGGCTTCGAACTGGCCGAGCTGATGCGCGGCATGGAGAAGACCCGCAACGTGCCCATCGTCTTCGTCACGGCTGCCGGGCGCGAAATGAACTACGCCTTCAAGGGGTATGAAAGCGGCGCGGTGGACTTCCTGCACAAGCCGCTGGATACCGTCGCGGTGAAGAGCAAGGTGTCGGTGTTCATCGACCTGTTCCGCCAGCGCAAGGCCCTCGACCGCCAGTTGCAGGCGCTGGAGCGCAGCCGCGCCGAACAGGAGCAACTGCTGGCGCAGCTGCAGGTGGCACGCGGCGAGTTGGAGCGAGCGGTGCGCATGCGCGACGACTTCATGTCGATCGTCTCCCACGAGGTGCGTACCCCGCTCAACGGCCTGATCCTGGAAACCCAGCTGCGCCGCATGCACCTGTCGCGCGGTAACCTGGCGGCGTTCAGCGAAGACAAGCTCAAGGCCATGGTCGAGCGTGACGAACGGCAGATCAACAGCCTGATCCGCCTGGTCGAGGACATGCTCGACGTGTCGCGCATCCGCACCGGCAAGCTGTCGATCCGGCCCAAGGCCTTCGACCTCGGCCAGCTGGTGCAAGGCCTGGTGCAGAACTTCAGCGCCCAGGCCGGTGCCCTTGAAACCCATATCGAACTGCAGCGTTGCCAGACCCTGCACGGTGAGTGGGACGAGTTTCGCATTGAGCAAGTACTGGCCAACCTGCTGTCCAATGCCTTGCGCTATGGCGAGCGCAAGCCGGTGCAGGTGCGTTTGTTCGAGGATGGCGCCATGGCCTGCGTGCAGGTGCAGGATTCAGGCATCGGCATCAGTGCGCAGAACCAGCAGCGGATCTTCCAGCAGTTCGAGCGCGTCGCCGCCCAGCAGGCCAGCGGCGGGCTGGGCCTGGGGCTGTATATTTCCGAGCAGATCGTATTGGCCCATGGCGGGCGGATCCAGGTCGACAGCAGCGAGGGCAGCGGTGCCACCTTCAGCGTCTACCTGCCGTTGCCACGGGTGCAGCAGCAAAGCGACCACACACAGGCAACCTCGGCGTAGTGCCGGGGTCTGATTGCCAACTGAGTTGAATGTGAAGGCGTTGTCATGAGCGAAGATGCACAAGATGTCGTATTGATCGTCGAGGACGAACCGGCGATCCGCATGATCCTGCGCGATTACCTGGCGGGCGAGGGCTACCACGTGCTGGTGGCCGAAGACGGCGAACAGGCGTTCGCGATTCTGGCCAGCAAACCGCACCTGGACCTGATGGTCACCGACTTTCGCCTGCCGGGCGGCATCACCGGGGTGGAGATTGCCGAGCCTGCGGTGAAGTTGCGGCCTGAGCTGAAGGTTATCTTCATCAGTGGCTACCCGGCGGAGATCCTCGAGTCGGGCAGCCCGATCGCGCGCAAGGCGCCGATCCTGGCCAAGCCGTTCGATCTGGATACGCTGCATGAGCAGATTCAGCTGTTGTTGCGTTAGGTTTTGCACGAAAAGTGGCAACCATGTCTGCGCACACCTGTCCACCCTGTGTCCGGTCCATGCATATCGGGTAAAGGAGCGCTTCACGCTCCATCGCGGGGCAAGCCCGCTCCCACAAGACTTTTCGTACAGAGCCTGGACATGTTTTGAAAGCATGGCTGGTAAATATAAGTTACACACCTGTGCGGGTGTTTAAGTGATGCTTGAAACTTTCCAAGAATATTGCCGCTAAGTTCAAGCATTTCTAAGGGCTGTTAATGAGGCTCTCAAAGTGTTGTAAAGTTTTTTTAACGCGCAGGTTTGCGCTGCATTCGGCGCCTGCGGGCATGGACGTATGACAAGTGACAACGGCCATCAAAAAGAACTGCAACTGAAGGCAAAATGCCATTAAGATTCGCCGGTCTTGTACGACAACATGATATTCGCCCAGCTTGGATGGCCAGGCACCTATTGGATTCTTCTCCATGCTTTTGCGTAACTTGCGCTTGCAAACCAAACTCTTGTTGGCACTTACCGTGGTCAATGTGATCAGCATTGCCTCCTTCATCAGTTACGCCCAGTACTCCAAGTCCCAGGATATTCGCCAGCAGATCGACAATCGTCTGCGCACCGTCGCTTATGCGGTGCCGCGGCTGCTCGGCGCGGACTACCTCGAGCGCACGCGTCAGCCCAACGGTTTGAAAGAGGGCGAGTACCAGGCCCAGGTGCTCAATCTTGGGGAGTATGCGGCGCAGGTTGATCTGAAGTATGCCTACGGCTTGATGGTCGATGCTCAAGGGCAGGTGTTCTATCTGGCCGACGGCGCCAGTGCCAAGGATATTGCCTCCGGCAACTACTCCAAACACATGGAGCATTACCAAGACGCCAGCCCGGCCGTCATTGAAGCGGCACGTAGTGGTCAGGTGCAGTTCGATGAGTACACCGACAGCTATGGCAGCTTTCGCTCGATCTTCCTGCCGCTGCGAAGTGCCAGCGGCCAGGACTATGTAGTGGGCGTGGACGTTACTCTCGATGCACTGCAACAGGCGATCCAGGCCAGCCTGCAGCGCTTGCTGCTGATCGGCGCGGCGACGTTCCTGGTGGGGCTGCTACTGTCCTGGATGGCTGCACGCATGCTGGTGCGCGGCATTCATCACCTCACCGGCCAGCTGAACCACATCGCCGACAGGCGCGACCTGTCTTCCACGGTCACCGTGCTGTCCGGCGATGAAATGGGGCAGATGGGCGAGCGTCTGTCCAACCTGCTGCAGGACCTGCGCGAGACACTGGGCAGCGCCTCCGGCATGGCCGACAGCAACCAGCGGCTGGCAGACATCTTCCTGCAGCTTTCCGACGAGATCACCCTGCGTATCCAGCAGGCGGGTGGGCAGTTGGCCGATATCAACCAGCACGGCCAGTCGATTCGCCAGGCCGCCGAGCATTCCTCCAGCCTGGCCGACACCGTTCGCGTAGATCTGAAGTCCGCTGTCGGCGAGCTGAGCCGGACCCACCAGGAATTGCAGCGGCTGATCGGCGACGTGCACCAGAGCACGTCGGCAAGCATCGAGCTGGCAAGCGACCTGCAGCACCTGAGCAGCGAGGCCGAGCAGATTGGCCAGGTACTGCAGATGGTCGCCGGGATTTCCGACCAGACCAACCTGCTGGCGCTTAACGCCGCCATCGAAGCTGCCCGTGCCGGCGAAGCCGGGCGAGGTTTTGCGGTGGTCGCTGACGAAGTGCGCAAGTTGGCCTTGCAGACCCAGGGCGTGCTGGGCGATGCCAACCAGGTGATCAATTCGGTCACCAGCGGCATTCGCCAGATCGCCGAGCGCATGGGCAGCACCGCAGAGCAGTCGCGCAACCTGGCCGTGGCATCCGACAGTACGCTGGGCGTCATCGATGGGCTGGTGCGGCAGATGGGGCAGGTCAGCGGTACCATGGACCGCGCCCTGGCCAGCAGTGAAGAAATCCAGCATGCGGTCACCGACATCACCGGTCGCCTGGGCGGCATGCATGAAACCTTCGAGCATACCCATCAGGGCATTGCCGAGATCCATGATTCGGCCAGCGCACTGGGCAGCACCGCCCGGGCACTCAAGGGCGGCTTGAGCGTGTTCCGCACCTGAACGCTCGGCGTGCCTCGAGCGTTCAAGGCAAGAGCACCGATGTCAGCCCATGTAATCCGCGGGCGGCGCCGGCAGCTCGGCCAGTAGATTGCGCAGCCCTGTGCACCATTGGCTGCGAATCTGGCTGTAATAGGGATCATCCTGGGTAATGCGATAGCTCTGTGTCGGGCCGAATGCATCCTTGCGATACACCAGCACATCCAGCGGCATGCCCACCGACAGGTTGCTGCGGATGGTCGAGTCGAACGAGATCAACCCACAGCGCAATGCCTCGTCCAGTGACGTGCGGTAGGTCAGGTTGCGGTCGAGGATCGGCTTGCCGTACTTGCTTTCGCCCAGTTGCAGGAACGGTGTGTCCTCCGTGGCCTGAATAAAGTTGCCTTGCGGATACACGCTGTAGACCCCCATGGGCCCGCCGGCGATCTGCCCGCCCACCAGCAACGAGCAGCTCAGGTCGACCTTGCTCGCCAGCTTGCTGCGGTCGCGGGTGACCACCTCGCGAATGGTCGCGGCCACCAGCACGGTAGCGTCGTACAGCGTGCGTACGTTCAACAGATGGCTGCCCGTGCCGTTGCAGCGCTGGCGCAGCAGGTTGACCACCGATTGCGAGGTGGCCAGGTTGCCCGCGCTCTGCAGGACGATCAGGCGCTCGCCGGGGGTGCTGAAAATGAACAGTTTGCGAAAGGTCGAGATCTGGTCGATCCCGGCGTTGGTGCGCGAATCGGAGACAAACACCAGCCCGTCGGCCAGGTGCATGGCCACGCAGTACGTCATGTGGTTTACCTGTGTAGGTTGAATGACCCCGGCGTCAGTGCAACGACGGGGTCGCTGTGGGTCTTGGCTTACTGTTGCTGCCCCTGCAGCAGTGACCGGACCTGGACCTGCGCCAGCATCGACTCGGCGCCGCCGCCCCGGCGCATGCCGCGGACCGGGCAGGCGTCGAGGTAGTCCAGGCCCACCGCCAGTTTCAGGTGGCGATCGGGCCTGGCCAGGCGGTTGGTCACATCGAAGCTGTACCAGCCATCGCCTAGCCAGGCCTCGGCCCAGGCGTGGCTGGCCAGGTGGCTGGCATCCTCGGTGCACAGGTAGCCGGACACGTAGCGCGCCGGGATGCCCAGGCTGCGGGCGCAGGCGAGGAAGGCATGGGTGTGATCCTGGCACACGCCCACCCCGGCGGCAAAGGCCTCGGCAGCGGTGCTGTCGACCGCCGTCGCCCCTGGGCTGTACAGCATGCGCTCGGCCAGCCGCTCCATCAGCATGACCAGCGCGGCACGGTCGCGGCGGCTACCGCAGTGTTGCCTGGCAAAGTCGATCAGCGCTGCGTCGGCCTGGGTCAGGCGGCTGGTGCGCAGGAACGGCAAGGGCGACTGGCTGTCGTGCTCGACCTCGAGCGTGGGGTCGATCTCGACCTGGCCCTGGGCACTCAGCGCCAGGGCGCTGTGCGGCTCTTCCAGGGTCAACACGTGCAGCACGTTGCCGTAGGGGTCGAGCTGGCTGCGCACCTGCTTGGGCATCTGCACCTGCCAGGCGAGGATCTGCTGGCGGGCGTTGCTCTGCGGCGTCAGGCGCAGGAACTGGATGCTGGCGCTCACCTGGTTGGCGTAGGTGTAGCGGGTGTCGTGGTGGATGGCGAGCTTCATACGACCTCCAGGTAGGAGTGGTGAACAGTCTGGCTGAGCTGGCGAATGCGCTCGATGAAGTCGGTCAGCCATGGGTGCAGGCCGGCTTCGAGGATTTCGTCGATGCCGGTGTAGCGCAGCCGCGCATTGAGCTCGGCGGCCATGCGCTGCGAGGCGCGGCCACTGGTGCTGGGCAGGCCGGCGAGGATATGGTCCAGCTCCTCGATGCAGGCATGCAGCGAGCGCGGCACGTCGGCGCGCAACAGCAGCAGCTCCGACACCTGGCGGGCGCTGGGCGCGTTGCGGTAGATCTCGTTGAACGCCTCGAACGATGACAGCGCGCGCAGCAGGGCGCTCCACTGGTAGTAGCCACGGGCCGAGTGGTCGCTGACCTCTTCCGATGCCTCGCCGAACATTTCGTAGCGCACATCCAGCAGGCGCAGGGTGTTGTCCGCTCGCTCCAGGAAGGTGCCCAGGCGAATGAAGCAGTAGGCGTCGTTGCGCATGATGGTGCCCGCCGTGGCGCCGCGGAACAGGTGCGAGCGCTCCTTGACCCAGTCACAGAACTGGCTCATGCCATAGCGTGCCAGGCCGTTGCTGGCGATGTTGCGCATCTCCAGCCAAGTGGCGTTGATGTTCTCCCACATGTCGCCGGTGATCCGCCCGCGTACCGCATGGGCATTGGTGCGCGCCGCCTGCAGGCAGCAGTAGATGCTGCCGGGGTTGGTCTCGTCGAAGGCGAAGAAATGCAGCATGCGCGCGGTGTCGAGCTCGGCGTGGCGCTGGTTGTAGTCATCCAGGGTGCCGGCCGCCAGCAACGACATGGCCAGTTCGGCGCGGCCGTCGCTGCGCCCGGCCTGGGGCATCAGCGACAGTGAATAGCTGACTTCGAGCATGCGCGCCAGGTTCTCGGCGCGCTCCAGGTAACGGGACATCCAGTAGAGGTCCGAAGCGGTTCTTGAAAGCATGTGTCAGTCCTCCACTACCCAGGTGTCCTTGGTGCCGCCACCCTGGGACGAGTTCACCACCAGCGAGCCTTCGCGCAGCGCCACCCGGGTCAGGCCGCCGGGCACCAGGCGGGTTTCGCTGCCCGACAGCACGAAGGGGCGCAGGTCGATATGGCGCGGGGCGATGCCGTTCTCGACGAAGGTCGGGCAGGTCGACAGGCACAGCGTAGGTTGGGCGATGTAGGCCTCGGGGCGGGCCTTGAGGCGCGCGCGGAAGTCTTCGATCTCTGCCGCCGTGGCCGCCGGCCCGACCAGCATGCCGTAGCCGCCGGAACCCTGGGTTTCCTTGACCACCAGCTCCGGCAGGTGGGCCAGCACGTGGGACAGCTCCTTGGGGTTGCGGCACTGCCAGGTCGGCACGTTGTTGAGGATCGGCTCCTCGTCGAGGTAGAAGCGGATCATCGCGTCGACATAGGGGTAGATCGACTTGTCATCGGCAAGGCCTGTACCTATGGCATTGGCCAGCACCACGTTGCCCGAGCGGTAGGCCGCGATCAGGCCGGGCACCCCCAGCATCGAGTCGGGGTTGAACGACAGCGGGTCGAGGTAGGCATCGTCGAGGCGCCGGTAGATCACGTCCACCTGCCTGGGGCCGGCGGTGGTGCGCATGAACACATGGCCGTCGCGCACGAACAGGTCGGCGCCTTCCACCAGTTCCACACCCATCTCACGGGCCAGGAAGGCATGTTCGAAGTAGGCGCTGTTGAAGCGGCCCGGGGTCAACACCACGGCGGTGGGGTTTTCCAGCGGGCTGGCGCTCTTGAGGGTATCGAGCAGCAGGTTGGGGTAGTGGTCGATGGGCGCCACCCGCTGGCTGGCGAACAGCTCGGGGAACAGGCGCATCATCATCTTGCGGTCTTCGAGCATGTAGCTCACACCGCTGGGCGTGCGCAGGTTGTCTTCGAGCACGTAATAGCTGCCGTCACCGTCGCGCACCAGGTCGACGCCGGCGATGTGGGCGTAGAGATCGCGGTGCAAGTTCAGGCCTTGCATGGCGATCTGGTAGCCCTCGTTGGCCAGCACCTGCTCGGCCGGGATGATGCCTTGCTTGAGGATGTGCTGGTCGTGGTAGACGTCGGCCAGGAACAGATTCAACGCCTGCACCCGCTGGATGCAGCCGCGCTCGACTTTCTTCCATTCGCTGGCCTTGATGCTGCGGGGGATGATGTCGAAGGGGATCAGGCGCTCGGTGCCCTGTTCGTCGCCATACAGGGTGAAGGTGATGCCGGCGCGGTGGAACAGCAAGTCCGCTTCCCGTCGGCGCTGCGCCAGCAACTCGGGCGGTGTGTCTGCCAGCCAGCGTGCAAACGGCTGGTAGTGGGGACGGCAGGCACCGTCGGCGTCATACATTTCATTGAAAAAAGCTCGGGACATACCGCACTCCTTGCCGCACAAACCCACGGCATTTTCCTGCAACTTGGCTATTTCACGATGCGAGATCCTGCGAGCGAAGATGAGTTCTGGTTTTTATCGGCACCTCAGTGTGCGTTGACAACTTCCTGCTGCGCGTCGAGCGGGCGATGCGTTGCGCAGGTAAACAAAGTCTTTGCAATGGAAGTGCCGGAAATCCAATAAGCCGCGAATCAGCTGATTATTTTTAAAAACAATCGCTGGCGCGCTTTATTTATTCAATAAAGCGACGCTTTTGGCTGGGGGAGGCGGGGTGGGTTTGTTTGCGTGCTGACGGACTGCCAGGCGAGCCCGCGCCAAAACGGGGCGTGGCAGGCCGGCGTTGGTGTTTTTGAACCAATACGGGGAGGGCGGCCGTTCAGGCCGAGAATACGATCCCGGTGCGCAAGGCGGCACTGCGGATATGTTCCTGCATCGCTTTCTGCGCGGCAGGGGCCGAATGCCTGGCCAGCGCGTTGAGGATCTTCTTATGCTCTTTCCAGGTTTCCATGGCCCGTTCCGGGCGAATGAATGGCAACTTCTGGCTCTCTATGTAAATGGCCTCGCTGGCCATGACTATCTGTAGCATCGCCAGGTTGCCACTGGCCTCGAGAATGCCCCGATGAAACGCAAAGTCCAGGCGCGCCGCCGCTTCGAAGTTGCGCGCCTTCAACTCGATGCCCATTGCTTCCACATTCTCCGCCAGTGCATCGAGGGCCTCGGCGGTCAGGCCATTGGCAGCCTGGCCAGCGGCAAAGCCTTCGAGCACATAGCGCAACTGGAAGGTATCGGCGGCCGATACCTGGGCTGCAAACGGCCAGGCAAATCCTGAAGCCGAGGCTGGCTGTTCAGCTTTCGGCGCCTTGACGAACACCCCTTTGCCCGGCTGCACGCTGACCACGCCCATGGCACTCAAGGATGACAGGGCCTCACGCAGTGACGCACGGCTGACCCCCAGGTTCTGCGCCAGTTCGCGTTGCGCGGGCAGGGCGTCGCCCGGCTGGTATTCGCCCTCGTCGATCAGGCGCTGGATGGCCTGCAAAGCGAGTTCGGGAACGGCGCCGCGAAGGGGGGTGTCGAGCATCGGTACAGACCCATCCAATCAAAGAAGCTGCCGTTTTACGACGTTCTTCACCGTGCACGCAAGTTTGGCCCTGTGCTGGTGCAACGGCGCGGTCGCTGCCATTTAACGGGGATTTTTCTGCAGGATGCCGGGCCCGAGGGCGTCAACTGTTCAGACCAGTAATACCGCCAAGCACGAGGCCTGCGGGCGATTTCCCGGTGTTTTGCAGCGTCATGGCACGTCGGCTGCAAGGGTTCAGCAAACAGCTGCCCATCACCACCCGAGGTCTTGACCATGAACACTATGCGCAAATGCCTGCTGGCCACACTCCTGTGTGGCAGTGCCCTGATGCAGTCGATCGCCCACGCCGATACCCTCAGCGACATCAGCCAGCGCGGTGTGCTGAAGGTCGCCGTGCCCCAGGACTTCCCGCCGTTCGGCTCGGTCGGCCCCGACCTGAAACCGCGCGGCCTGGACATCGACACGGCGCAACTGTTGGCCGACAAGCTCGGGGTGAAGCTGGCCCTCACCCCGGTCAACAGCACCAACCGCATCCCCTTCCTGACCACCGGCAAAGTCGACCTGGTGATCTCGAGCCTGGGCAAGAACTCGGAGCGCGAGAAGGTGGTGGACTTCTCCAAACCCTACGCGCCGTTCTACCTCGGCGTGTTCGGCCCCGAAGCCAGCAGCATCGACACTCTCGATGCGCTCAACGGCAAGACCATCAGCGTCACCCGTGGCGCCATCGAAGACATGGAGCTGAGCGCGGTGGCCCCGCAAGGCGCGACCATCAAGCGTTTCGAAGACAACAACTCGACCATCGCCGCCTACCTGTCCGGGCAGGTCGACCTGATCGCCAGCGGCAGCGTGGTGATGTCGGCCATTGCGGCGAAGAACCCGGCCAAGGTGCCGGTGCTCAAGCTCAAGCTCAAGGACTCGCCGGTGTACGTGGGCATGGCCAAGGAGCAGCCGGCGCTGCGCGCCAAGGTCGATGAAATCCTGGTGCAGGCCAAGGCCGACGGCAGCCTTGGGCGCAATGCCGAGAAGTGGCTCAAGCAACCGTTGCCCGCCGATTTCGAGTGACCTTGAATGATGGCCTATCAATTCGATTTCGCCGCCGCATTGCAGCAGGGTGACCTGCTGCTCAAGGGCGCGCTGTTCACCCTGGAACTGACGGTGATCGGCACCCTCGCAGGCATTGCCCTGGGCATCGTCGGCGCGCTGGTGCGGGCCTGGCAGCTGCGGCCGTTCAACTGGCTGTTCGGGGTGTATGTGGAGCTGATCCGCAACACGCCGTTCATCGTCCAGCTGTTCTTCATCTTCTTCGGCTTGCCGGCCCTTGGCGTGCGTATGAGCGAGTGGCAGGCGGCGGTGCTGGCCATGGTGATCAACCTCGGCGCCTATTCCACCGAGATCATCCGCGCCGGCATCCAGGCCATCCCGCGCGGGCAGCTGGAAGCCGCCTCGGCGCTGGCGATGACGCGTTTCGAGACGTTCCGCCACGTGATCCTGCGCCCGGCCCTGGCCAAGGTGTGGCCGGCGCTGTCGAGCCAGATCGTCATCGTCATGCTGGGGTCGGCGGTGTGTTCGCAGATCGCCACCGAAGAGCTGTCGTTCGCCGCCAACTTCATCCAGTCGCGTAACTTCCGCGCGTTCGAAACCTACCTGTTCACCACCTTGCTGTACCTGGCCATGGCCATTGGCGTGCGGCAATTGCTGAACCTGTTCGGCCGGCGCGTGATCGTGGGGAGACGCTGATGGATTTCACCTTGTGGGATATCGTGCGCAACCTGTTCACCGGGTTGCAATGGACCTTGCTGCTGTCGCTGGTGGCGTTCGTCTGCGGCGGCGCCATGGGCTTGCTGATGCTGCTGGCGCGGATCAGCGACAACGGCTGCTTGCGGGTGTTGGCCCGTGGCTACATCGAGCTGTTCCAGGGCACGCCGCTGCTGATGCAGCTGTTCATCGTGTTCTTCGGCATCGCCCTGTTCGGCATCGACGTGTCGGCCTGGGCGGCGGCGGCGGTGGCCCTGACGCTGTTCACCAGTGCGTTCCTCGCCGAAATCTGGCGCGGCTGCGTGGAGTCGATCCCGCGCGGGCAGTGGGAGGCCAGCGCCAGCCTGGCGCTGCGCCGTGGCGAGCAGCTGCGCCATGTAGTGCTGCCCCAGGCGCTGCGCCTGGCCGTGGCGCCGACCGTGGGCTTTTCGGTGCAGGTGGTCAAGGGCACGGCCGTGACCTCGATCATCGGTTTCACCGAGCTGACCAAGACCGGCGGCATGCTGGCCAACGCCACCTTCGAACCGTTCCTGATCTACGGCCTGGTGTCGCTGGGCTACTTCATCCTGTGTTTTCCACTGTCGCTGGGTGCCCGCCACCTGGAGAGGAGGCTGCATGCCGCTGGTTAGCGTTTCTGCGTTGCACAAGTACTACGGGGACAACCACGTGCTCAAGGGCGTCGACCTGAGCATCGAGGAAGGCGAAGTGGTGGCGATCATCGGCCGAAGCGGCTCGGGCAAAAGCACCTTGCTGCGTACCCTGAACGGGCTGGAGTCGATCAATGACGGTGTGATCGAAGTCGACGGCGAATACCTGGACGCGGCACGCGCCGACTTGCGCAGCTTGCGCCAGAAGGTCGGGATGATCTTCCAGCAGTTCAACCTGTTCCCGCACCTGAGCGTGGGCGAGAACGTGATGCTGGCGCCGCAGTTGGTGAAGAAGACGCCCAAGGCCGAGGCCCGGCAACTGGCGCGCAGGATGCTGGAGCGGGTAGGGCTGGAAGCCAAGTTCGATGCCTACCCCGACCAGCTGTCCGGCGGCCAGCAACAGCGCGTGGCGATTGCCCGGGCGCTGGCGATGTCGCCCAAGGTGCTGCTGTGCGACGAGATCACCTCGGCGCTCGACCCGGAGCTGGTGAGTGAAGTGCTCGGCGTGGTGAGGGGGTTGGCCAAGGAGGGCATGACGTTGGTGATGGTCACCCATGAAATGCGCTTTGCCCGCGAGGTGGGCGACAAGCTGGTGTTCATGCACCAGGGCAAGGTGCATGAGGTTGGTGATCCGAAGAGCTTGTTCGATGCACCGAAGACGGCGGAGCTGGCGAATTTTATTGGGAGTGTGGGGTAGGAGGGGCTGGCTTGGGATTGCATGAGGGCCACCAGGTGTTCGGCGATGATTTTGCAGGGCCCTCAAGATCGAGCGCCGCCCGCGCGGCGCATCGCTGGCAAGCCAGCTCCCACATCTGTTTCGGGCCAGTCACTCCTGTGATTTCATCGCTGTCCGCCTTGTTGGTACGACGCGGTATTGTGGTGGGCACCACTGGCGCTTCACCCGACTTGAGACATGCACCAAGGCGTGCAGCGGTACCTTCACAGGAGTAATTGGCCCGAAACAGATGTGGGAGCTGGCTTGCCAGCGATGCGCCGCGCGGGCGGCGCTCGATCTCACAGGCGCTGCAAAAACACCGCCAGGCACCTGGTGGCCCTCACCCAATCCCCACCCCATAAAAAAGCCCCGACAACCAAGGCCATCGGGGCAAACGGTTGGGGGAGGATCCAACCAAAGGAGCTTTCAATTCAACAGGTCATTCAGCGCGTACTGGCCACCACCTCCGGCTGCCAGCCACCACCCAGGGCCTTGTAGATCGCCACGATGCCGCTGTACAACTCGACCTCGCCCTGGGCCTGGGCGTCTTCGGCGCTCAGGCGTTCGCGCTCGGCATCGAGCAGCACCAGGTAATCCACCGTCCCTTCGCGGTAGCGCACCGAGGCCAGCTCGGCGGCCTTGCGGCTGGCATCGCTCTGGCGCATCAGCGCCAGCAAGCGCTGCTGGCGCTTGCCGTAGTCGCTGAAGGCGTTGGCCGACTCTTCCAGGGCCAGCAGCACCTGCTGCTCATAGTTGGCCAGTGCGCCGTCGGCATCGGCCTCGGCGCCACGCAGGCGGGCGCGCACGCTGCCCAGGTCGAATGCCGCCCACGTGATGCTCGGGCCCAGCGCCCAGGCGTTGGAGGCGGCCGAGCCGATCTGCGAGCCGCGCGCGGCGGTGAAACCGAGGAAACCGCTGAGGCTCACCCGTGGGAACAGGTCGGCGGTGGCCACGCCCACATTGGCGGTAGCCGCGGCCAGCTGGCGTTCGGCGCTGCGGATGTCCGGGCGGCGGCGCAGCAGCTCGCCGGGGTCGCCCACCGGCAGGGCCTTGGCGATGGCCGGCAGGGCCTTGGGCGACAGGTCCACGGTCAGGGCGTCCGGGCGCTGGCCGAGCAGGGTGGCGATGCGGTTCTTCGCCCGCACCTGAACCGCCTGCAACTGCGGCACGGTGGCTTCGACACCGGCCAGGCGGGCGTCGGCGCGCACCACATCGAGCTCGTTGCCGACCCCGGTGTCACGCAGGGTCACGGTAATGTCGCGCGATTGCTGCTGGGTCTTGAGGTTGGCCACGGCGATCTGCTCGCGCAGCTGGGCGCCGCGCAATTGACCGTAGGCATCCACCAGCTCGGCGATCAGGCTGACCTGCAGCTGCTGCAGGTCGGCCTCGGCGGCCGCTTCCTGCGCTTCGCTGGCTTCGATCTGGCGCTGGATACGGCCGAACAGGTCGAGCTCCCAGGCCATGTCCAGGCCCAGATCGTAACGCTCGCTGTTGACCCGGCGTTCGGTCTGGCCGGGGATCTGGCCCTTGCCCAGGTCGCTGCTGGCGCGGCTGGTGACCACCGGCAACTGGTCGTTGGCGGCGTCGTCGCGGATCGCCCGCGCCGCTTTCAGGCGGGCGAAGGCGATGCGCAGGTCACGGTTGCCGTCCAGCGAGGCTTGCACCAACTGGTTCAGTACCGGGTCGTCGAACTGCTTCCACCACACACTCTCGAAGCGGCTGCGGTCGAAGGCCTTGGCTTCAAGGCTGCTGTCGAGCCTGGCCGGCTCCGTGGCCGGGGCCTTGTAGTCCGGGCCCACGGCGCAGGCCGCCAGGGCCAGCGCCAACAGGCTCGGGGTCAGGGGTTTGAGCAGGTTCATGCATGGTTCTCCAGCGGCAGTGCGCGCTCGGCCTTGCGGGCCTGGCGACGCTCGACGAAGCGGCGGATCAGGAAGAAGAACACCGGGGTCAGGAACAGGCCGAACACGGTCACCCCGATCATCCCCGAGAACACCGCCACACCCATGGCGTGACGCATTTCCGAGCCGGCACCGGAGCTGAACACCAGCGGCACCACACCCATGATGAAGGCGATCGAGGTCATCAGGATCGGCCGCAGGCGCAGGCGGCAGGCTTCCAGTACCGCAGCCAGCGGGTCGAGGCCCTTGGCCTGTTCATCCTTGGCGAACTCGACGATCAGGATCGCGTTCTTGCACGCCAGGCCCACCAGTACGATCAAGCCGATCTGGGTGAAGATGTTGTTGTCGCCACCCGAGACGATCACGCCAGTGATGGCCGACAGCAGGGTCATCGGCACGATCAGGATCACCGCCAGCGGCAGGCTCCAGCTTTCGTACTGGGCCGCCAGCACCAGGAACGCCAGCAGCACGCACAGCGGGAACACGAACAGCGCGGTGTTGCCCGAGAGGATCTGCTGGTAGGTCAGGTCGGTCCACTCGAAGGTCATGCCGTTGGGCAGCTCTTCTTTGAGCAGCTTCTCGATCGCCGCCTCGGCCTGGCCGGAGCTGTAGCCAGGGGCTGCGGCACCGTTGATCTCGGCGGTGATGAAGCCGTTGTAGTGCATGACGCGGTCAGGCCCCGAGGTATCGCTGACCTTGAGGAAGGTCGCCAGCGGGATCATCTCGCCCTGGTTGTTGCGCACCTTCAGCTGGCCGATCTGCTCGGCGTCGAGGCGGAACTGCTGTTCGGCCTGGACGTTGACCTGGTAGGTGCGGCCAAAGCGGTTGAAGTCGTTGGTGTACAGCGAGCCCAGGTAGACCTGCAGGGTGTCGAAGATGTCGGTGATCGCCACGCCGTGGGTCTTGGCCTTTTCCCGGTCGATGGCGGCATCGACCTGGGGCACGTTGACCTGGTAGCTGGTGAACAGGCCCGCCAGTTCCGGCACGTTGTGGCTCTTGGCGATGATGTTCTGGGTCTCTTTGTACAGCGCTTCGTAGCCCAGGTTGCCACGGTCCTCGATCTGCAGGCGGAAGCCGCCGATGGTGCCAAGGCCTTGTACCGGCGGTGGCGGGAAGATCGCGATGTAGGCGTCCTGGATATCGGCGAACTGGGCGTTCAAGGCTGCCGCGATGGCCGCCGCCGACTGGCTCGGGTCCTTGCGCTCGTCAAACGGCTTGAGCGGGGTGAACACGATGCCGCTGTTGGGGCTGTTGGTGAAACCGTTGATCGACAGGCCCGGGAAGGCCACCGAATCGGCCACGCCCGGCTGCTTGAGGGCGATCTCGCTCATGCGCTTGATCACCGCCTCGGTGCGGTCGAGGCTGGCCGCGTCAGGCAACTGAGCGAAGGCCACCAGGTACTGCTTGTCCTGGGCCGGGACGAAACCGGTCGGGGTGGTCGAGAAGCCCAGGTAGGTCAGGCCCATGAGGCCGGCGTAGACGAACAGGGCGATGCCGCTGGAACGGATGACCCGGCGCACGCCACCGACGTAGCCATGGCTGGCGCGGTCGAAGAAGCGGTTGAACGGGGCGAACAGCCAACTGCCCAGCAGTTTTTCCAGGAACCGCGAGAAACGGTCCTTGGGTGCGTGGTGGTCCTTGAGCAGCACGGCGGCCAGGGCCGGCGACAGGGTCAGCGAGTTGAACGCCGAGATCACGGTGGAGATGGCGATGGTCAGGGCGAACTGCTTGTAGAACTGCCCGGTAAGGCCAGAGATGAACGCCGCCGGCACGAACACGGCGCAAAGCACCAGCGCCGTGGCGATGATCGGCCCGGTCACTTCGCTCATGGCCTTTTGCGTGGCTTGCAGCGGTTTCAGGCCCAGCCCGATGTTGCGTTCGACGTTCTCCACCACCACGATGGCGTCGTCCACCACGATACCGATGGCCAGCACCAGGCCGAACAGCGACAGGGCGTTGAGCGAGAAGCCGAACAGGTGCATCACCGCGAAGGTACCGATCAGCGACACCGGCACGGCCAGCAACGGGATGATCGAGGCGCGCCAGGTCTGCAGGAACAGGATGACGACCAGTACCACCAGGATCAGCGCTTCGAACAGGGTGTGCACCACGGCCTCGATGGAGCCCCGGACGAACACGGTCGGGTCATAGACGATGCTGTAGTCCATGCCCTCGGGGAAGTCCTTCTTCAGCTCGGCCATCTTCGCCCGCACTTCGTCGGAGATCTCGATGGCGTTGGAGCCTGGGCGCTGGAAGATCGGGATGGCCACCGCCGGCTGGTTGTTCAGCAGCGAGCGCAGGGCGTACTGGCTGGAGCCGAGCTCGACCCGGGCGATGTCCTTCAGGCGAGTGATTTCGCCATCGGCACCGGCTCGGATGATGATGTTCTCGAACTCTTCCTCGTTGACCAGGCGGCCCTGGGTGTTGATCGACAGCTGGAAGCTGGTGGAGCCGGGGGCGGGCGGGGCGCCCAGCTGGCCGGCGGCGACCTGGCGGTTCTGTTCGCGGATCGCGGCCACCACATCGCTGGCGGTCAGGTTGCGCGAAGCGGTCTTGTTCGGGTCGAGCCATACCCGCAGCGAGTAGTCGCCCATGCCGAACAGTTGCACGTCACCCACGCCGCCCAGGCGAGCGAGCTCGTCCTTGATGTTGAGGATGGCGTAGTTGGACAGGTAGAGCATGTCGTAGCGGTTATCCGGCGAGGTCAGGTGCACGACCATGGTCAGGTCGGGCGAGGCCTTGTCGACGGTGATACCGATACGCGTCACTTCTTCCGGCAGCTTCGGCTGGGTACGGGTAACGCGGTTCTGCACCTGCACCTGGGCGTTGTCCAGGTCGGTGCCCAGGGCGAAGGTGATGGTCAGGGTGAGCTTGCCGTCGGCGGTGGACTGCGAGGACATGTACAGCATGTTCTCGACACCGGTGATGGCCTGCTCCAGCGGCGCGGCGACGGTTTCGCCGATGACCTTGGGGTTGGCGCCGGGGAAGTTGGCGCGCACCACCACGGTCGGCGGCACCACTTCGGGGTATTCGCTGATCGGCAGCTGGAACAGCGAGATCGAGCCCGCGATCAGCAGCACCAGCGACAGCACCGCAGCGAAGATCGGCCGGGTAATGAAGAATTTCGAGAAGTTCATCGGTGTTGTCCCTTAACCGCGTGGCGCTTGGGCGCTGGCGACTTTGACGTTGGCACCCGCGACTTTCGGCGCCGGGTTGCTGGCTTCGAGAGCCTGGCGCTGCTGGGCGAGGGCGGCGAGGGTCTGTTCGCTGGCCATCTGGGTTTCCTCAGGAGTGACTGGCGAGCCAGGGCGCACGCGCTGCAGGCCCTTGACCACGATGCGGTCGTCCTTGCCCAGGCCACTGCGCACGATGCGCAGGCCTTCGAGCTTCGGCCCCAGTTCCACGGCGCGGTAGGCGGCCTTGTTGTCCTTGTCCATAACCAGCACGAACTTCTTGCCAAGGTCGGTGCCGACCGCTTCGTCGTTGATCAGCACGGCGTCGTACTGGGCGCTGCCGACCAGCTTCAGGCGTGCGTACAGGCCGGGGGTGAACTGGCCGTCGCGGTTGTCGAACACGGCGCGGCCACGGATGGTGCCGGTGCGCGGGTTGACCTGGTTGTCGACGAAGTTCATCTGGCCCAGGTGCGGGTTACCGGTTTCGTTGGTCAGGCCCAGGTACACCGGGGTGCTCTGGCCACGCTGGCCGTCGCGTGCCAGCTGGGTGTACTTGAGGTACACGCGCTCGTCGGCGTCGAAGTAGGCGTACACCTTGTCGGTGGAGACCACGCTGGTCAGCGGTGTGACATCGGCGCTGACGATGTTGCCGGCGGTGAACTGGGCGCGGCTGACGCGGCCGCTGATCGGCGCGGTGACCCGGGTGAAGCTCAGGTTCAGGCGGGCCAGGTCCAGTTGTGCCTGGATGGCATCGACCCCGGCACGGGCTTCGGCGGCGGCGCTGCTGCGCGACTCGGCAAGCTCGGCGGAGATCGCGTTGCTGTCGCGCAGGCGCTCGCCACGGCGGGCCTCGTTGGCGCTGCGGATGGCGGTGGCCTTGGCCTGCTGCACCTGGGCTTCGAGGCGGCGTACTTCAGCCTGGAACGGGCGTGGGTCGATCTGGAACAGCAGATCGCCTTTTTTCACCTGGGCGCCTTCGGTGAAGGCCACCAGGTCGATCTGGCCAGAGACCCGTGGGCGCACCTCGACGGTTTCCGGCGCTTCCAGGCGGCCGGTGAACTCGTCCCATTCGTTGATCGGCTGCTCGATCACCTTGGCGACGCTGACCTTCGGTGCGGCGGGAGCCTGCATGGCGTCTGGTGCGCGGCCACAGGCGCTGAGCACCACCACTGCCAGGGCAGCGAGGGGGAAGCGCAAGGGTTTGAGTGAGTGGTCCATGGAGAACTCCGCCAATGTATTAGTAGTGGGCGGAGTGTGAGTGTGTTGCGCGCGACGCACGAATCGAACGCAGCGAAGGTTATTATCACGGGCAATGATATGAGCGATGGCGTTATCGATGATGACGCATGGTCAGGAGCATCGAGCCATCGATTCAGGTCATGCCGAAGTGCCGGATAACCAATGTTTCGTGTGGTAATGAACACCCTGTTTGAGCAACTGGTCATTTCGCAAGATTTACCGTACCGCTAGCTCATCCCTTTCCCGTCGATGCCTCGACGCGTTCCGACATACAGAGCGGCATCTGCTCACCATCATTTCGCCTTCCCAAGCCATGGCCAGGAAGGCTAGCCCCATGACCACCCTCACCGAGCACGACGTCGAGCTCGCCATTGCCCCGCTCGAAACCTTGCTCAGCGAGGACCTGGGCCTCGCCGCTGCTGCTGTCAACGACTGGCTGCACGGCATCAGCGGCGGCTTGCTCGACTTGCAGACCCTGCGCAACCTCGGTGAAAACACCCCTGTTGTTGCCAACGCCCTGGCCGCCGTGGATGTGCTGGCTGACCTCATCGAGTTGGTCGAACACCCTGGCAGCGACCCGCTGCTGTGGGCCAGCCTGGGTATCAACCTGATTGGCGTGGTGCCCTTTCCA